>DAOVOW010000004.1 GCA_030629485.1 bacterium | reverse complement strand
GAGCTGCCGCATAATATTTTGAACCGCAGTGCGGTCGTGCTCGTCAACTCCTAATACAACGGTACCGTGGATTTTACCTGCAATCTCGATCGGATAGGCGATGTGAAAATTCTCGGGAAAATGATTTTTAGAGGCGGGGGCGTGGTCCTTTTCAACAAGAAGGCCGCGGCGCTCCTTGAGGGCACGCTCTGCGGCTCCGGTGAGGTGATGCATGCTAAGCTTGGCGTCCGGCCAGACCGCCACAGGGGTAAAGGGACCGCGGTCCGGAGTCCCTAAAAGGACAATGGCGCAACGGACCCTTTTAAGCATGCGGCATTGAAGCGGCAGCCAGCTCTGGCAGAACGCCTCGGGGGTAGTGGCTTCGGCAAACTGCCGCCAAAAGATACGGTCCGGATCAGAACCACGACTATCTTCTGATCCGCCTACCGCATGAAGTGTTCGCGGTTTATCATCACGGCCTGGGGGAAATCGCTCCATATTACTGATCAATCAAATCTGCACTTCAAGTATCCTGTTGTTGCTAAATCTTACCCTCAGGATTGTGTTTTATTGTATGGAAGATCCTGGTGGCCGGGTGACTTCGATCTCCAGCGCACCATATCGTTTTTCATATTCCTGAAGGACGTTGTTTAGCAAAATGGACAGCCGTTTGGCCGCAAACGGGCTTAAGATGATTCGATCCATGAGCTGGACCTTCACCTCCTTCTGGCCGGCATGCCATGACTGGTTCATTCCAAATAAGAGGACGACTTCTTCTCGCCCACTGGCCACGTTGGATACATTGGCATAAATACTGCGCATATTCGAGTCGTCCCATACGATTCTTGTTTGATTACCCGCCCGGGCGGTACTCTCACTCTCAACTGCTTCAGCTTTTTTACTACTCTTTTCAGTTGTCATAAAACCTCCTTGGAAATGGTTAATTACCCTATCTAAATAATTTCATTAAAATTCAATCGGTTATGTTTTAAGCATATAAAAAACGCCAATTGGCGAATGTTATAACCCATTGAATATACAATATTAATCGTTGGAACACATATGATATATCATTATTATTAAAAAGCACAGAAACCACCAAAAGTCAATGCCTAAAATGTGTTTGTATTTTTTGCATAAAATGCCTTTAAGCGGTCATTAAAACGTTTTTTGCCAATAAATCTTGGAGCAGCGGATGATCAGCGATGTCAACAAAAAATTACCTGCTGTGTTCCGACGAGCACGATATAACTGAAGCTGCCCCTACCCTCCAAAGTATATGGTGAGAAAATCTCTTCCTTTTCTGTCCATACCACCTGCGAGGTGTCCAAATATCTGGGTTTCCGCCAGCTCATACAGGTTGTGAAATTGCTCATCAGGGATCGAATAGTGCCGGCACATTTCCAACAAGAAGGGGTGCAGTTCTTTCATCCGAAGGTTCGCCCCGTACATGTTGATATCGAAGGATGATCTCGGATTATTTCCCTCGCTAACATCTAGATAGAGAAACTTGTCGTGGCCAACCTTGCTTGAAGCCAAATCGAGAATACCTTTTATGATTTCAAAGGGGTTTCTGCCATTGTGCCTGTAAAAACTGTTTGATAATCTTTCCAGCATGTCTTTGACGGTGAATGCTGGAAAGCAGGTGTATCTTGTTAAAGCGCTTCTGGTATTATCCGCAGCATCCCACTTAAATCCCAAATGCGACAGGTATGGATCAGGCTTATCCGGCTTGTTTTTGATGGCTTTATCGTATCTGCTTCCGAACTCCAGATAGGCTTTAACGATGCAAGTCGTTTCGTTTTCCTCAAAACCGAAAAGCACCATGTTTGCTTCCGGCAGGTTAATCTGAAAAGTATCCAGAATATTTTTTGGCATATCCATTTGTATACAGATATCCAGTATTTTTTCATGAGGGTTCGGCCGGATCGTATTTTTGTTGATGCCCAACAAAAAACGGCTTCCAAGCAGGGTTTTTTCTAATAGCTTAAAAGAACGTTCAAAACTGACCCTCAGGTCGAGGTTTTCTAAGAGTTGAAAAAGCAAGCCGACTTTTTCGGCTGTTACTCTCGATTTGAAATAGGGCAGGCGGAGTGATGGTTTCGGGTCGGACCCGGTCGGCGGCGGGGCTTCCATGTCCAGAGGGCCGAACTTGGACTCATATTCCTTGATAGCATTGTTGAGCAGAATGGATAGTCGTTTGGCTGCGACATGGCCCAGAAGGATTCGCTCTTTGAGCTGTACCAGGGTCTCATTTTGGCCTCGTGCCTGGCTTGTACCAAATAGGAGCATGATCTCCTCCCGCGTAGCCTTCACTTGAGCCACGTTGGCATACACAGTACGCATGTTGGCGTCACCCCGGATGATTCTTGTTTGATCACCCGCCTGGGTGGTACTCTCAGCGGCTTCAGCTTTTTTATTGCTCTTATATGTCGCCATACCCCCCCTTTTTTAGGGTAAACCAAAATGGCCGACCCCGCGGTGGCAGCCACTGACCATCACAGTAGAGTCGGCCATTTCATCATTAACCCTCTTCTTTTACTTTTTGCTTGTTTTTCCCCTCCCGTTGCCGTTACTACTATTGTCGTCCTTGAGATCTTCGCCGAGTAACACCACCGCGATATCAGCGTTGGGATTTGTGTCGTCATCCTCCGCACCGTTTAGCAGGAACTGCGCAAGCCATGGACTCTGGTCGGTAGCCGCTGCGAGGGAATCCTCTTCAGCGCTTGTTTCCGTTGTTGAATCCATCGCCACCAGGCCCGTGGAGCTTTCATCAATTTGGTCGTCGGCGGTGTCCTCAATGAGGTAGCGGACGCCTGAATCTAATGTTGCATCCATCAGCCCTTCCTGCTCAGTATGTTCAAGCCCTATCACGTGGCCCAGTTCATGCATGACCACGGTGAGCAGGTCCATATCTCCGTAAGCCGTGCTTGAGGGTGTGGCCACCAGTTCCCCGTCTCCATTCTGCAGTATGAACTCGGTGTCGTCATATGGCGTGGAATCGACAAACCAGCCATAGCCGGCCGCGTCAGCATCGATCAGTACCGTTGTACCGGCCGTCTCTCCGAGGACAAGCCCATCAAAGTCGGCAATCTCGAAGGTTACCTCATCCAGCAACGCCAAGGCGGTGTCATCAAGAAGGAGTGAGTCGGTCCAGCGTTCGATCGCCTCATCAATAATTGGGGCCAATTCGGCGTAGCTCAAGGTGCTTTCTGAACTGAAAAGATCTTGAGGTGCCACAGAGGCCATCAGGTTATCGCTCTCGTTGAAGGCCGGATCGTCGGTCTTGACTGTCACATCGTCAAAAGAGCTCACGCCATCCTTGGTCAGCAGTCCGAAGTCCCCGTCCACAGTAACGGCGTTATACACGTAACCCGCCATGCCCCGCCAGTTTTCGGCATCGACCGCTTTGACGGAAGCGGTCACGCTTGATCCCTTCAGGGAAAGATTCAAGGTATAGTCGATACCGTCTTCGATATCGATGTAAAGGTCAAAGGAGGCATCGTAGACCCAACCGGCTTTGCTGGTATGGTGGCCAATGATGAGGCTGTCGGTAGACGCGTCGATGGCGGCAAATTTAAAATCTTCCTCCCCGTAATAATCGAAGATCAAACCGCCCGTCGCCTTAGTGTTGAGCGTAGTTTCGAGCTCTAACACGGAATCAATATGCAGTCCTTGATCGATTCCCAGGTTGACCAGACTGATGGCCATATCATCGCCGTTAAGCGGTGTTCCTTCATAACGCAGGTTGTCCCCGCCAGGCTGCCACGAGCCTGAGGCAATCTCTAAATTAACATCTGGATCTGTATCGGGAAATTCTTCCGTCGCTTCGAGGGTGATTTCCGGCGGCAGAATCTGAACGGCGATATTATCGTAAACCCCCCGCGAATTGTCTGAACCCAGTCCCACCATACCGGAATTGAGACCGTAGACCCAGCCGTCCGCATCCACTCGTGCCTCGTAGGTATGGCCGAAGTGTTCGGTTCCATCTACCACGACGGTGACATTGGTACCGTTTACCGCTACCAGCACGTTGTAATAAATGCCAGGTTTGATTTTGGCCGGCGTCTCGGCATCGATGATCCACCCTTCGGCCGTCCTGTGTCCAAGCTGAATCTTGTCGCGCGAAGCGTCGATTCCGGCAAACTTGAAGTCATATTCGTTATAATAGTCAAAGATGATATAGGAATTGGCCTTCCAGCCGCCGGTCGGTTTCTCCATGGTGATCGAGGCCTGAATCTCAAAGTATTGAGGCAGCATCTCGTCCACGTGGTAAACCGCCACCGCATCACCGCCGATGGATTCGGCCGAGACCTTCAAAGCGCCGCTCTCCACGCTGAAGACACCACTGTCCACAAACGTTCCTTCCATTGTGCCGGTGTTAAAGGTGGAGGAACGCAGCACGTCTCGCTTGCCGCCCGGTATGTTGCCCGGCTGCGGGTCATCCGGGGCCCCGGTTTGGTCATGCCAGTCGAGGTCTTTCTGTTTTACCAGGCCGAGCTCGCCCTCGGGTTCGCCGTTGCGTTCCACGGCCGCACCGGTATCGGCAGCGCGGGTCGGATCGGCCCCGTCGCTGGCCGAAAGCGCGTAGAGGTATTCCATCAACTGCGGCTGCAGGGTGCGGCTGACCGTGGCCATGCCAAAGGGCGCAAAGGGCACGATGTAACTGTTGAACTCGCCCGCCCAGTCGATCAAGCGGTCACCGCCCGTGTTGGCGATGAGCACATCCCGACCGGCCCCGCCGTAAGCGATATCTTCGTAGGAGGGATGGGTGTCGGGAACATCGTTGGCATCGTAATTGGTTGTCTGATCGTCGTCCACGTTCATCAGATCGAACCCGTACCCGCCGTAGAGGTGATCCTTACCGGTACCGCCCACCAGCCAGTCATTGCCCACATCGCCGAAGATGACGTCGTTGCCGTCGGTAAATGCTTCCAAGCCGTCAAGGATTCCGGCGGTCGGTCCTTCCATATGGTTAAAGTTAAGCAGAAATTCCACGTCGCCGCCGGTCACGAACTCGCCGGTTTTCGGATCCCAGTAGACCTTGGACCAGGGATCGTACTCGTCATAGGCCCCGAACTCCCCTGCCCGGTAATCACCGAACTTGAGGATATTGCCGGGGTTAAACGGCGCTTCATAGTACATTTCCAGTGCCTCGGCACCGGAGATGGCGTCGTCACCGTCACCCCCATGCAGGAAGTCATCGCCCCAGCCGCCGTAAATGATGTCATCCGCGTGTTCGGGATCATGTAATTCACCATCATAATCAAAAGCTTCGGGATCGCCCAGTTTGAACGGAGTCAGGTTAACGCTCTTCTTCAATTTACCTTCGACATTGATGGTCGACTGCTGAATCTTACCCGGGGTGTAGATGGCCTCGTTGAGCACATTGCCGTCGATGGTCTTGCTCGGGTCGGTCGGCAGCAGCGCCTCGATGCCGTACAGGGGCTCTATATAACCATCCTCGTCGGCTTCAGCGCTGTTGCGGCTGGTGTAAATCCGGCCGTCGTCGCCCAGCACGCCGTCCTGCCCGGTGCCGCCGGAAATCCAATCGTTCCCGTAGCCGCCGATGATGTCGTCGTCCTGGCCCTCGCCGAAGATGACATCATCACCCTTCATACCGTAGATGAAATCGTCCCCGGACTCGCCGTGGATTTCATCGGCAGCACCGATGTCGAGAGCAGCCTGGGAAGCGGTGGGCTCGTAGTCAGGCCCGCCTGGGGTGTAATCGAGAAGTTCGGCGGCCCGCGGTATGATCGTACGATCTTCGCCGTAATTATCATAGTTAAAGGCCAGATAATCCGTACCATCAGCCGTCTGCGCAACCAGCCGGAAGATATTTCCATTGTCGCCAAGAATGGTGTCTGAATCTGTGGTATGCAAACCGTCGCCCAGATCATTGCGGTCGATATCGGTTCCGGCCCCACCAAAGATCAAGTCGATACCATCGGGCCTCAAGTCAGGCGTAATCAGGCTGAACAGATTCGAGTTCCCGCCGATGATATCATCCTGACCCAGGTTGCCGAAGATGACATCGTTGCCGCCGTTACCCTCGATGTAGTCATCACCGTCTGTTTCGGCCTCAAAGGAGGGGGAGACAACGAGGAGGTTGTCGCCATCACGCATCGCACCGACCGGGGTCTCGTCATCGACCTTGCCATCGATACTACCGTCACCCTGAATCGTGTCGTCGCCCAACTGACCGAATATGGTGTCATCGTCTGGGCCGCCGGCAATGTAGTCGTTACCGAAGTTGTTGAGACCTGCGGTCTCATCAGTTGCGGAGTGATTCAGGAAGGTGATATCCCAGTTTCCCCACACCGGCGTTCCGGTCTGACCGGGAATGTGGCGGTCAGTAGAATCAACGAGCGGGTCGCCATCATTCAGGCCCGGCGTCTCGCCATAGATCATGGTCCCACTCAGGGTTCTGAATCGCGGGTTGGTGAAGTCGCTCAGACCGTCCCAACGGTCCAGTTTCACGTTGTCACCGAAGATCAGGTCGTCGGCCTCATCGCCGTCAATGAAGTCTCCGTCTGCGCCGCCAACGAGCATATCTTCGTCCTCGTTGCCGTAGATGGTATCGCTGCCGCCTTTCGTACGGGCGATTGTTTCGATTTCCATGGCGATTCCACGTTCAAGCGTAATCTTTCCGAAGTCGCCAAGGATAATATCATCATCCGCGTTTCCGGATATGGTGTCACCATCCGTGCCACCAAGAATGTAATCGTCACCGTCATTGCCGGATATGGTGTCTGCCCCGCCTAAAACGAGCCCGTCCAGACCGGTATCGGTGGTCTCAATCAGGTCGATGGTCGTGTAGTCATTATCACCTGTATTGAAATTGAATACACCATTGTCGCCGAGGATAATGTCATTGATGTCATTAACTTTCGGTGATGCAAGAGCGTCATAAAAGCCTTCAACAGCGGCATCCCCATAAATGATATCGCCACCGACACCACCGACAATGATGTCGTCTGCCGCGTTGCCGGAGATGGTGTCTGCACCGCCGGTTGTCTCTGTCGAATCCGTGGTGTCGATTACATGCACAGCCGTGTTGAGAATGAGCTGACCATATTCGCTATCAGATAAAGTGATATCAGCGTTGTCGCCGATCAGGATATCTTCACCGTCGGCCGCACCGTCAGAGGCAGTCGCATCGTCGCCGTACAAGAAATCCCCGAAGGTGCCTCCCATAACCACGTCATTTCCGGCATCACCCGAGATGGTGTCCACACCGCCCAGCACGTTCGAATCTGATGAGGAGTAGGGAAGCGACCGGATTAGATCCAGGGTGGTGGCATCAATGTCATTGTTCTCGAAGTCAAGGAGACCATTGTCACCCAGAATCACATCGTCACTGTCGTTATCACCCACGCTCGCAGCATCGCCGTACAAGGTGTCACCGTTGACACCGCCGAGAATCACATCGCCCGCCGCGTTGCCGTGAATGGTGTCCGCGCCGCCACTTAACTCTTCGTAGTCCGTGGTCTCGATCTTGTTGATGGCGCTGCCAAGGGCATACAGCCTGCCCGCAACGTTCCCGGACAGGAAGATATCACCGTTGTCACCAATCAGGATGTCCTCGCCGTCCGCTGCGCCGTCGGAAGCAGTCGCATCGTCACCGTACAAGGTATCGCCGTAGGTGCCACCTATAACCACGTCATTGCCAGCATTGCCTGAGATGATGTCCACACCGCCAAGCACGCTCGAATCTGAAGCGGAGTACGGCAGCGAACGAATCAGATCTAGGGTGGTCAGATCAGTGTCGCCGTAAGCGAAATCGAGTTCACCGTTGTCACCGAGGATCACATCGTCGCCATCGTAAACACTCACATTCTCAGCATCACCATACAACGTGTCACCGTTGACACCACCAAAGATCACATCCATTCCTGCATTGCCCTCGATGGTGTCCGCACCGCCGGTGATTTCCACGGTGTCGGTGGTCTCAACCTTTACAACACCACTGTTGGCAAGGTTCAGTCTGCCAGGAACGTCTACGTAAAAAGTAATAGTCCCGTTGTCACCAAGAAGAATGTCCTCGCCGTCGTCCATACCCGCTGATGCTGATGCATCATCACCATAAATGGTATCACCGGCACTGCCGCCGAGGATGATATCTGCACCGGCTTCGCCGGAAATCGTGTCCGCGTCGCCGTTGGCGAGGTTTTCACTCCGGATCTCCGTGACGTTGTTCGTAGACAGGATCTTGAGTGTGCTCTGCTCTACCACGCCCAGGTCACCGAAGATAATATCGTCATGACCTTCGCCATGGATTTCGTCCTGTCCGGCCGTCAGCGTATCGCGTGAGTGATGGCTGCTTGAATCAGCAGTTACCACGTCCACCACGCGTGTCACCAGATTGACATTGAACCCGGAGTCGCCGTAGATGTGATCCACGCCGGCCTGGCCATAGATAATGTCATTTCCCGAACCGCCGGCAATATGATCACCAGCCTGGCTGCCGGTAATCGTATCATTACCTCCACCGCCATAGATAGTAATGGTCTCAGAAATTGCCGAGGCGTTGATGGTATCGTCGCCTGGTGAGTCAAAAGGAGTCCCTAAAGGTATACCGGTGATTCTATAATTTGGATCGCCTTCACCCGGTTCTGTTGGAAACTGTTCATAAATCATGCCATTGACATCTTCCAGGATCTTACCTGATTCGCCGGCATACCGACTGCCGTCCTGGGAAGTATCACCGTACACCACTAGCGGTGAATCGGGACCGCCTCCACCGGTAATGGTGATGGTGTCATCGCCGCCGCCGCCATGCACCGTAGTTATGCCGCCGTGATTAGCGTCGGTTGTCAATGTCGCTTCAATGGTAAGGGTGTCATGGCCCTTACCGAGAAGGATATCAAGGATCTCCACGTCATCATAGGTGATGCCGCCGGAGAAGGTGATGTCGTTACCCGGATCATCGTCACCAAGGTCGGCTGTTAATCCATCACACATGCCGAGGCCGGTCAACGTATATCCCGGCGTGGTAATATCATTATTATAGCCGAGGACGCCTATATCATTGAATGTGCTCGAATCGTTAAACACATTAAGCGTATCGACCTGAGCACTTTCGGTGACAAAGAAGTTGGGAGACATGGACGTAATGACATATTTGCTGGCCGCAGTCGGTAGATCTCGATCGGCTTCAAGGACAGTCGGATTTTGAAGCGTCAGTACCGTATCATCATTGCCCTTGCTTAGTCCGGTAATTAGCCAGAAGCGCTTATCACCAGGTCCTGAGCTGATCTCTACCGAGTAGCCCTCCAGTTCGCTGATAGACGTCGGTCCATCCGGCTCATCAACATATGCCTGAAGGTCGGCTGTTTCCACTGTCATCGTGTCAATAGTACCACCTTCTCCTGTGCCGCTGAAAGCAACAACATTGCCGATGGGTTCGAGGAGGTCGGTCTCGGTTGGCAGCATGATTGGCTCAGCAAGTGACCGGTCAGCCCCTTCCTCAACATAGCCTTCGATGAGGAGTGGTCCGCGGATCTTGTTCACCAAGTGATCTGCAAGCGGGAATGCCTTTTCAGGCTGTTCACTTGTGTCCGGCACATAGGAAGGATCTTCATCAACGGTGATGGTGACAGGAATCCACCAGTTACCAGTGGTGAAGGTCACAGAATCAGGTGTAGTCACCGTTTGGCCATCGGTAAGCATATCGATGGTGACATCTCCCAGCGGTGCACTTGTCAGCCTGATACCATATGTATCGGTACCTGCACCAACGATGCCATCGGCAATAACCAGTGTTGAACCGTCAGTTTGAGTCACAAGAACACCGGGTGTTTCATTATCCAGGACCTTGACCTCAACAGCCGGTGTGCTGGTCACGACAAAACCTGGATCGCTGCTGGTTACCGTATGGGTTATCCTGGAAAAATCAGTGTTTTCAGCAATCCCATCATCTACCGCTGCGACATCAATAGTAACGGTATCATTCCAGTTTGTATGCGTAAAGGTGATGACTCCTGCATCGAATCGACTATCAGCACTTGAAAGTGATACCTGATCATCATGCTCCAGAGTTACTGTTACAGTTTTACCATCAGCAGGAGCCTTGGTGAGCTGTACAGTATAGCTGTCATTGATGCCGTGCGGTAAAGCACCTTCGAGGACCAGGGTCTTGTCATCGCTTTCGTTGATGATCAGTCCTGCCTGATCGTCATCGCGGACATTCACCGCGACATTGACCACCGGCACTTTATCAAAATCGGTATCTTCGCTGGCTGAGCTGTGGCTCACCATTACCAGCCGCTCTCCTTCAGCAAGCGTATCGTCCACCGCTTTAATGTAAATCCGCTGCGGGATATCGTAGTTGCTGGCGGTAAAGGTAAGGACAGTCGCCGGCGTGTAAGTAAGTTGATCCGTGGAGACAAGGATGGTGTCACCACCAAGTTCTTGCTCTTCTGTCATGGGCCGTGCCGCAGAAACGTTGACATAGACAGTCTCAGCAGGAGGTCCTGAGAGATAGACATCATAGTAATCGGTGAACAGCGTTCCTCCTTGATGCTCACCCACAACAACTGAACCGTCGATCTGATCAATGACAATCTGCCCGACTGTTTCCGGGTCCGCCACATTCAGGGAAATACCCGGTGCCAGCAGGCCGTCGTAATCAGGATCGGTTATACTGCTGACTGCGTGGTTGATCATGCCGCTCCGGCCCTCAAGTTCCTGGCTGATGACCGTTCCGGTCACATCGCCGGTTACATTGAACGTATCACTGCCGAGGCCGCCGATTATTTTGGTAACGGTGTCGGAACGGGTGGAGAGGATAAAGAAGTTGTCATCACCTTCCATACCGTCAATTTCGATCAACTCCACGCCTTCGTAGGAAATGTTGAGACCGGCGCCGTAAATCCCCGCTTCGGTGATGGCAAAGTCATCTGCGAACTCTGTACCGATAACGACAATCTTGTCAAATCCCTTACCACCATCAATATCCACCGGGGCGTTGATGTTGTATTGGACGTAATCATCACCTCCGCCGGCGCGGACTTCGGTTGTTTCCTTAGTTGAGAAATCATCGCTGCCTTCCAGTGCAAAGGCACGAATGATAAAGGTATCATTGCCATCGTTACCTTCGAGACGCAGTTCAGCCTTGTTGCTGTATACTGTAAAGATATCATGGCCGGTGCCACCGTAAATAATTGTCGGGAAGCTGATACCCTGGCTGAGGTAGCCGCGGGTTGTTTCCGTAGTTGCAATTTCATCACCGGATGCGACACTATCTGGAATTCGATCGGTTCTGAAAATCTGGCCAATCTGGAACTGATCGTCACCGGAACCGCCGTCCAGGGTGGTGATGGAGCTGTTGTCGTCGCTGGCAAAGTAGTCGTTGCCTTCAAAACCGTTGACCGTCAGACGGGCGTTAATGTTCTCATTGTAGTTGATACGCTCCACCTCGGGGTGGAGGTCGTCGAAACCGGTGTTTGGGTTGAGATAAGCGACAAAGTTTTTGCGCAGCAGGAAGAGGTCCTCGCCTGTCAGGTTGTTGGGGTCGAGTTCGTCGGTGCCGTTGATGGTGAGAGTGTCGGCGCCGTCATCCTTGGCACCAGTGTCCCAGACATTGATGATGTAGTCGGTCCTGCCGCTTCTGATGTTCACCGTGTAGGTATCAGTGCCGCCCTGGCCGTCAAGTTCCATCTCAGCGGTTCTGGTGTTCAGCTCATTTACTGTAATGTGGTCTTCACCCGTGTTACCGAACACCTGGATGTGGCCGGTGAGGGTGTTGGTTCCCTGGGCGTCGAAAAGGATCACGTCATCGTCGGCCTCGCCGAAGACATCTATCTCAGGGGCGTTGAGGCTGCCGTTAAAGGTCATGTGGGTGCCGATCCCGGCATCGGTGTTGCCGTAATCACCTTCCACGGTAATCTGGGAGGTCGCCTCCACGAGGCTTCCGGCGGCCAGGTGGAAGTCGTCGCCTGCCCTCAGGGTTACGGTGTCACCGCTGATTTTGCGCTCGTTCAGTCCGTCGTCGACGATGTCCACAACGAGGTCGTCACCCGCGCACGTGTCCACGGACGTGAGAACCACATCGGCAAGCGATATGACATCCTCGCTGACCGTCATGGGGCTCATTGCCCGGACCACGATATCATCGCTGGCGGTGAGTCCCACGGTGGAACGCCCCAGGGTTGTAGTGATCCCGCCGATGACCAGAGCGCCTGTATTGTCGAGCCATATCCCGCCGGTACCGCCGCTGCCCTCCAGACGCTGGACGGTGGCTTCGAGGGCGTTGCCCGCCTCACCGATGCCCATGGCAGCGAACAGCAGGGCCACCGGAGCGTCGATGTCATTGCTGTCGTTTATGTCGTCATCCACGATGGCGCCGTACGGGGCATCCAGGTTCACATCGGTCCCGGAGGTGATCAGACCCAGCCTCATGTCGCCTGCGGTCTCTCTGAGGAAGATCGAACTCGGTGCGCTGGCATCCACGGAACCGGCCGTGGCGTTGGAAGAATCGATGTCAAGGTTGTTGATGAGGGACCCGATGGCGCCGGACTGGGAGGTCAGGTTCAGATTGATGGCTCGGATGTTACAGCCATCGTCTCCCCGACGATCGACGATGTTGTCTTTGGCGTCTATCAGGACAGTCCCGGCGGTAGCCGAGATATAGCCGATGTTGGCATTGCCATCCACATCCAGGGTCACGTCTCCATTCGTGGATGTAACGGTGCCGACATTCAGATCGCGAACGCTGTGGATAAAGGCATTTCTTTCGACCAGGCCGTTGAGCTCACCGTCCCAAACTTCAATGTCGATAAAATTGTCGATGGTGCCGATGTCGTTGCCCGCCTGGAGGTAAACATCGCCAGGATCAGACATATCGTCGGTCAGGATATTGACGATGGGTGCATTGGCATCAACAAACAAATCCAGGATGGATTCGGGCGCCCGCAAGTCGACCGAGTCGCCCGCCTGGATCTTGCCAATTATCAGCTTGCCGGTATCCGATAGCCCTGTTTCGTCCACGATATTGATCAGCAGGTTGCCACCAGCACTGGCATTTTCGACAGTCAGGTCATTGATACCGACGGTGCCGGCGTCGATCTTGATCAGTTCAGGCAAGTGCATGCTAGTCAGACTATTGACATAGCCAAACTGCGCCACCTCACCAGGAGTCACCGAGAATCCGCGAACGGCCGGATTAAACAGCGTGGTATCCGGGGTGGTATCCGTATAGTCGATGTCCAGCATTGTGTCGGAAATCTGATGCAGATACAGCTGACCCGACACGTTTAACGACAATGTTCCGGTTGGCGCAATCTGGATGCGCAGCGGATTGGGTTCGGTGCCAATCGAGTTATCGGCCAGCAGGATGAGGTTACCCAGGGTACCGATGGCGATATCAATGGCCGGATTCGCGATATCACCCGCCACCGAGCCATCGCCGGTGATGGAACCACCGGCCTGCAGGCGCACATCGCCCCCGGCCAGTACATGATGGATCCTGAGATTATCCGTGGTCTGAATAATGACTTCGCCGCCCGCATTTGCCCCCAGGTTGACCGCGTTATCGTCCTGGGACTCGATGTCGATATCCTCGAACAACTGCAATGTCAGGGTCTGAACATTGAATTTGTCGAGGTACACGTCACCCGATATCAGATTGACCGGCCCGCTATCGGTTGCGTGGAGTAAATCATTTTCGGCACGCGTTCCACCATCGTCGGTCAGGCGTTCCCAGCCGCTGCCCTGGTATATATACTTGTTGGCGATATCCCCATTAAACGCCTGGGTGGCGCGATACAGGCCGTAGCTTTCCGCATCCAGTTGCACCAGTACCGTTTCCCCTATCGAAACGTTTTCCGTAACCGTATCACTTGCATCGGTTCCGGTCACATAATTGGTAACTATTTCGGTCCAGGGGCAGGGGCCAACGCTGAAATCTTCACCCTGTAAATCAATCCCAGTTTGATAGCTGCCGGTGTACTGGTAGATCTTGTAGTGGACGCCCACCAGGTCATCCGGTGTCGCATTCGCCATGGCGATCTTGCCTTCATCCGGGATATTTTCGAAATCAACCGGGTTGTTAATGGTGATCACGTCGCCCTTGCTGCCGATGCTGCTTTCTTCGCCAACGATTACATTACCGGAACTGTCGGTCTTGGTGCCGGCAACGATGTTGACTTCATCGGCGGTGATATTGGCAAACTCGGTGCTGTCCGAAATGACTGTGCCGGTGCTGAATTCCGCATGGGGATAGAGGTACTTCATCAGGCCCGGTGATACCGGGTTCTCGAGCGCTTCCAGGTTAAAGGTGTTAGCGGCAACATAGGCGTCTTTTTCCACCTGCGAGTAGGTAAACACGAAGTCAGGGTCGTATTCATACATGCTGCCGAAGCTGGTATCGCCGGTCTCGTAGGCATTCTCGACCTCCTGTTGTCCGCCGTATATCGGATCAATGACCAGCACCCAGTTGGGATCGGACACGTAGTCGATGTCGCCAAGATCCGGTGTGTTGAGGTCGTCAGTACCCGTGTAGATATACTTTTGACCAAGCAGGCCTTCGTTACCACTATCAATATCCGAATCCAACTCGACAATTTGGTCCGTCGAAATCAATGAAGGCGTATCGGAAGTTGTGAAGTCGGCGGTAATCGACGACGGTACCTGGTCAGGCGCAAATGAATCCTCGGTATAGTCGGTATAGTCGTAACGCAACAACTCCAGCCCAGCAAGCGACAAGCCATTGTACAGGATGTCGAGAGGTGTCTCCACAATTGCGGCGTCCGTACGGGTCGCAGCCAGCTTGATTACCGTATCGCTTACCTTGATAACATAGTAGGCCGCGCTCGCTCGCAGCCCGCTGTCGGTCAGCTCAACGTTGCCACCGGCAATGACCTCATCGCCGGTTTCAAGGCCATGATTGCTCGCGAATGTCAGGATGTCAGTGCCAGTGTTGATGGTAGCGACCACGAGCGTATCGCTCGGTGTGGTGTCCCTGGTGGCGTTCCGAATGTCCTTCCAGTAACGGTGATAGGATTCGGTCTTGTCTCTGGCGTCGGCATTGAGTTCTTCAAGTGCAGCGGCTTCACCCGCGGCGCCGGTTAGCCCAAGGCGGACATTACGCGCCTCGATTTCTTCCGGCGTCAGCGGGACAAAACCTTCTTCGATGGCGTCAATGACCGAACCCGCGACGACCTCGATATTGATGGTCCCCGTGGTACTGTGGATCGACCCGTCAAAAACATTATTTGCGCCATCCTCCTGCGGCCTGATCTCATCGTAGGTTGACTGGAGGTTGGACAGACCCTGTTCCGCGTTGTCCTCATCGAAGCCCGATGCCAGATCGAGCTGTTGGGCAAGATACAGGTCGCCTTCCATTTCACGAATATGGATATCGCCCTGCGCCCAGGCGAGCATGCCCCCATCGCCGACTTCACCATGCACATCGCTGTCGATAAAAATCGGATTGTCGACGGTACCGATTTGTCCTTCCTTGGCATACAGCTCTACCTGATTACCGATGATGAATGAATTAGCATCCTTGGCAAAAATACCATCCGGCGCGGAAACGAATACATTGCCGTCGGTGGACCAGATATAGTCAACTACCACACTCCGATCGGAACTCAGGGTACCGACCTGACCTGCCTCGGTTTCAAAGAAACCAATCCAGATGTCACCAGCCGCTTTGTACGCCCCCACTTCGCCACCAGCACCGCTAGTTTTCAGCCCTTCGATATTCGCCCGCAGCGAACCAGCAGAATCGATGGTCACGTCGTTGGTGCCAAATATTCCGCTGGAAACATCCTGCAGAATATTAGCGCCTGCGCCTGTCGTGTTGATACTGACCGAAGATGCCACCGTATCCGGCACGTTGATTTCGCCGAAATCGATCGAGCCCCCCGAGACAATAGTGACCGATGGCGCGGCCGGTCCATCGATAAAATCGATTGCAATGGGCCTGTCGGCTTCCAGGGTGTGGGTATAGAAGTCCTTGATTCCTTCAACCGTGGTCACCAGCTTATGATATGACTTCTTTCGCAGCCAGCCACCACCGGTCTCCCAGTCGTCTACCGTCACATCGGGAGCATCAGTCTGCGTGGTTTTATATTCGACGCTGTAGGCAACATCAGTAGTGCCGGGATCGATAATGATTGCCTCGGATTCGAGCAGGGGCTTCTCGTCGGTAAACTCAAAAGTTCGCCACTTATAACTCTCATCCCCTGCCAAGTTGTCGTCAATCCAATCTATAAGACCGCCGGTCAGGTTGAATTTATTCTTCTTGTAATACTTGACCTCGGTCTGGGTCTTCTCTTGGCCCTCTACCCAGACATACTGGCTGCCCTCCACCGGCTCATACGCGAACTCGATGCCCGAACCGATGGTATGGGAATTCGGGTCGCCGTCAGCGGTGTAGTCGATGGTGATCACCCCATCCGGATCCGATGTTACCGTGCCAAGGTAGAACTGTTCGATGACATTCCCTTCGCTGTAGGTATACTCGACACGCTCGAAAGGATATTCTGTGCTACCGTCTCCGGTGCTGGTATCGGTGATCTGGATACGCCCTTCCTTGTCCTT
>DAOVOW010000066.1 GCA_030629485.1 bacterium | reverse complement strand
GCTGTGCGCAAGAAGAACATCCTGCCGTATCTTGGTCCGGATGGGAAATCGCAGGTGACGGTTGAGTACCGTAATGGCAAGCCGTATCGGGCCGACACCATCGTCGTCTCGGCTCAGCACACCGAGGAAATACTGAACCGAAGCGGTCAAAAGATCACCCGCAAAGCGACTGACGAGATAATCGACAATGTAATCCTGCCCGTCGTGCCGAAACGGATGATTGATAACAAGACCAAATTCTATGTTAACCCGACGGGCAAATTTGTTGTCGGCGGTCCCCAATCTGATACCGGCATGACCGGCCGCAAGATTATCGTCGATACCTACGGCGGTATGGCCAGCCACGGCGGCGGCGCGTTTTCGGGTAAGGACCCTACCAAGGTCGACCGCTCCGCCAGTTACATGGCCCGTTATATTGCCAAGAACGTGGTGGCCAGCGGTCTGGCTGACAAGTGTACGCTCCAGTTGGCCTACGCTATCGGAGTAGCCCAGCCGGTTTCGATGATGGTCTTTACCGATGAGACCTGCAAGGTTCCGGAGACTCGCATCGTCGAGTTGATCCGCAAGCATTTTGACCTCACGCCAAGAGAAATCATCAAGAGCCTGAAGTTGCTGAATCCGATATATGCCAAAACCAGCGCTTATGGCCACTTTGGACGAAACGGCAGAGGGTTCACCTGGGAAAAAACCGACAAGGCCAGGAAGCTGGCCAAGGACGCATGAGCTATGGCAGTGAAGAACGACATCCAGAACATTTCTTTAGCTAAAGAAGGCAAGAAGAAAATCGAGTGGGCCGAACGCAACATGCCGGTGTTGCGTTCTATCAGGGAACGATTCGCCAAGGAGAAGCCGCTTCGCGGTATAAACGTAGCCTGCTGTCTCCATGTTACCACCGAGACGGCCAACCTGATGCGCACGCTGAAAGCCGGTGGTGCCAAGGCGGCACTCTGTGCCTCCAATCCACTGTCGACCCAGGACGATGCGGCTGCCGCCCTGGTGAAGGAGTACGGTATTTCCGTATTTGCCATCAACGGCGAGGACAACAAAACCTACTACAAGCACATCCACCAGGCGCTCGATTTGAAACCGCACATAACCATGGACGACGGCGCCGACCTGGTGTCGACATTGCACCAGGATCGTCAGGAACTCATCGATAACGTCCTGGCCGGAACTGAGGAGACCACCACCGGCGTCATCCGACTGCGAGCGATGGCTGCCGACAAGGCGCTGAAGTTTGCGGTGATTGCCGTCAACGATTCCAGAACCAAGCACTTTTTCGACAACCGGTACGGCACCGGTCAATCGACCGTTGACGGTATCCTGCGCGCTACCAACATGCTGCTGGCGGGTTCGACCGTGGTGGTGTCCGGCTACGGCTGGTGTGGGCGCGGACTGGCTGTTCGCATGAAGGGGATGGGCGCCAACGTGATCGTTACCGAAATAGATCCGGTTAAGGGTATCGAGGCAGCCATGGATGGTTTCACCGTTATGCCGATAGCCAAGGCGGTGCCGAAGGGGGATCTGTTTGTAACGCTGACGGGTGATATCCACGTGATCCGTCTGGAACACTTCAAGAAAATGAAAGACGGTGCTATTGTCTGCAACTCCGGACATTTCGACTGCGAACTCGACCTGCCGGCTCTGCGCAAGGCGGCGAAGAAACCGCGTAAGATACGACCCAACGTTGAAGAGTTCGCTCTTGACGGCAAACGGATCAACATCCTGGCCGAGGGACGACTGGTGAATCTGTCCGCGGCGGAGGGTCATCCCGCGATGGTCATGGACATGTCGTTTGCCAACCAGGCCCTGGCGGCCGAGTACGTGGTGAAAAATCACAAGAAATTTGGGCGACATGTGTACACACTTCCGGAGAAGATCGACGCCACCATCGCCGCGCTCAAGCTAAGATCAATGGGCATCACTATCGACAAGCTCACCGCCGAGCAGAAGAAGTACCTTGCATCGTGGGAGATGGGAACGTAGGGGGTTCATTCCAGTTTGGGACTGGGAATTCCGTGCGGGCTCGCTAGCGCGCCTTCCGCGCCTTCAGCGAAAACATCAACGGATACAAAGGCGGGCCGCCGGGAGGATACCAGTAGCCGTCCTTTTCGTACCAGTCAGCCTGGATCGGATAGTAGCCCTTGTCATACTCGCCCAGATGCTCAATTGTCAATCCGGCGCTGATTAGCGCATTCACAATTCGCGACAGCGGGTGCTGGAACTCCACTCGTTCGGTTTCGATGATGTGCTCACGATCACAGTAGTCCGGCTCGCCGGTGTAACGAATCGGCTCTTTGTGCAGATACGAATTGGGCGGTTCCTCCCAGAGGCAGATGATCGGATGATCGTCTACGATGAAGAAAAGACCGCCCGGTTTCAGGTAGTGTGTTACTACCTGCGCCCACCGGTCCATGTCCGAAATCCAGCAGTGGGTCCCGTGGGACTGGAACACGACATCGAATTGTTGATCGATAACACCAATAAGGTCAAGCACGTCACCACGTACGAAAGTTGCATCCAGTCCCGCCAGTTTCTTGAGTTCATCGGCCCGTTCAATCGATCGGTCCGAGATGTCGACCCCCGTGACAACAGCGCCGCGCCGCGCCCACGAAAGAGTGTCCATGCCGAACTGGCACATCAGATGCAACAGCGACTTGCCATGGACATCACCCACCGCCTCAAGCTCGATTGACTTCAGTGAACACCAGCCGTCAAGGAATTCTTTGCGTTTTTGATCCGGATGATCCCAGTGCACCTCGACCATCTCGTTCCAGGCGGTGCGGTTCTTTTCGTGATCGTCGTTTGGCATCACTTCTTCGCTTTCCACATAGAGATGAGACCAACAAGGAAGAACAATCCGTTGACTCCCCACACCGCAAGCTCCGGAGGTACCTTCTCGTTGTAACCGGCTGACTGCAGGCTGCGAAACATTACGAAGTATACGAGGGAGATCATGGTGCCGAGCGCGAACGATACCGCGATGCCACCACGCCGCGGGTTAGAGGCGAAGGGTATGCATATCAGCACGACGATGCAGGACGACAGGGGAAAGGCGAGTTTCAAATCGAGATCTATCGATTCCCGCACGTGAGGTCCCCCGGTGCGTTTCATCAACTCGATGTATCGCGCCAATTCGTCGTAGCCCATGTCCTCCGGTTTGCCGATCCGTTTGGAGAAATCTTCCGGCTTCTCCAGGATATCCGCCAGTTCCAGAACGGCGAACTCGCGAAAAGTCTCTCCGGTGCTGTCGAAAGTTCGCACCACGCCGTCGGTTGCCATCCACTTGTAGTCTACGTATCCGATGCGAGCGGCTGTTATGATCTCGCTGAGACGGTTTCCCTCGGCCCGGTAAACCTTGAGGTCGGTTCCCTCCTGACGTTGGACATTGAAACTGCCGATGGTGTAGAAGTATCCCTTGCTGATCTGACGGTATATATTATGCACTCGGTCGAGGGCGCGCTTGGACTTCTTCTCGATGGTGAACTCTTTGATCTCAAGACGCTTCTTGTTGGCCGGCGGATAGATGTACTCGTTGTAGTAAAAGTGCCCGCCGGAAAGTAACAGTGCGATCACCAGAATAGGGGCGGTAATACGGTAGAGTGACAGCCCGGTCGCTTTCATGGCAAGAATTTCGTTTCGGCGGGCCAGTATCGAGATGGAGAACAGGACCGAAAGCAGCACAAACATGGGAAAGAACGACTTCACCACCCACCCGCCGAAATAGACGTAGTATTCGAGTATTTTGAGCATCGGCACCTTATGATCCACGAAGTCGCGCAGCTCTTCCACGGCATTGATCGATATGATGGTCAGTCCGATGGCCGCCGTTACCACAATCAGGGATGCAAAGAAATGGCTCAGGAGGTATCGATCGATTCTCTTGATCATAGTTCCATCACCGCTTTTTTCGGAAGAATGAGAAGATTGGCTTTTCGGATGCAACGATGTAAAGTAGGTAAAGCCCAAGTGCGCCCATGAGAATGTTGGCAATCCACATAGCCCAGAACGGCGACATCAGACCACGGTCGGCCAGGTCCTCGCCGCCGATCAGGAATGCCCAATAGATGGTGAAGAGCACGATGGAGATAGCGATGGCGACGCCCATACCGCCGCGTCGGGTCAAAATGCCAAGGGGTGCGCCGAGCAGAACGAAAGCCAGGGAAGCAGCCGGTATTGAGTACTTTTTGTATATCTCAATGCTGTATTTGTTGACGATTTTTTGCTGGCTTTTCAGTTGTTGGTATCCCCGTTCGACCTGACGTAACAGGGTGGCGGCATCTTGCCGGACCTGACTGAAGGCGGCCGAGTCCGTGATTGAGCCGGTTTTGCCGACCACCAAGCTGTCGGAAAACAGTTGGGAGGCTCGGACCTCAAGGGCGGCGGCAATCCGCTGACGAAACGGGTCAACAGTCAGGTGCGCTTTGACAACCCGGTCTTGCATATCCGAAATAGACATCTCGCGGTCACTGCGAAACTCCGTATCAGTCCTGACCAATTCCGATTTGACGTCGGAAACGTTCTTAACATATTTCTCAAAGCTGACTCGGCGGTAGTTGTTCGGATCCCTGGTATCCAGCGAATGCACTTCCCCGCTATACAGCGTGAATCGCATGTTCCGGCCTCCGTCGGTCATCTCCAGGTAGCCGTATTCCGCGACTATGATCTGTGGTTTCGTCTGATCGCGGGTGTCGGTGATGTTGACCGACTCGACGCGTGAAGTGGAATGATCGATCTTATCCAGAAGCACCAGGTACCCCGGAATGTCGGTGATGAAAACACCCGAACGGAAGACCAGGGTGGGACGCATGGCCGAGATGTCCGCCCAAAGAAGCCGTGATCGTTTGTTCAAATCCGGCAGAACACGATCATTGAACTCAATCATGCCAACCATCAGAAGCGCACCGGCAATCAATAGTGGTATCAACACTCGAAGCAAATTGACGCCCGAAGCTTTGATAGCCGTAATCTCAAAGTCCGAGGTCAGCCGCCCGAACGCCATCAGGGTTGCCACCAGGACCGACATCGGTATCGACAAGGCAAGCATCCAGGCCAGGTTCAGTCCGATGATTTCGAAAACGACCGCAACATCAAGATCCTTGTCGATGATATGATCGATGATCTTCGGGACCAGATCGATGATCAAGAGGAAAGTGATAGTCAGAAAGGCAAACAAAAACGGCCCGATGTGCTCTCTCAGTATGTAACGCGTCAGTATCTTCATAAGCTGACCCAATATATCTTTTATACTATCGGAAGGAAAGTCTGAACTGCCGAGATGGCAGGGTTCGACCTTGTGGCCGCTAACGCTGATCCGCACTGAACGGCAGATGCGCTGAGGGTCCGTTCCAGGAATCGTTTGATCTGAGGGAACCAATGTTGTTAATTGGGACTATGGACAGCAAGACAATAGTCGATTTTGTTATCAACGACCGGATTACCGGGTTCTTCTCGGTGCGCAAGAAAGTGATCCGAGAGTTTGCCCGTGGCCGTTTCGTATCGCTGGAGTTGGGCGACTGTTCGGGACGTATCGGGGCGGTGTGCTGGGAGCCGGATCAGTTCTGTCTGGACGAACTTGAGGCGGGCATGGTAGTCAAGGTGCGCGGCGGGGTGGGTGAGTACCATGACAGAGCCCAGTTGACGATCTCGCAAATCCGTCTGGCCAATGATGATGAGTATGCCCTTGAAGATATTCTGCCGCACTCGTCACAACCGGTGGAACAGCGGCGAAGTCGCTTGATGGCGCTGGCCGAGCGGATCGAGAACAGCTACATCAAATCTCTCGCCGACGCTTTTCTCAACGATGAGTCCTTCCTGGCGGAGTTTCTGGTGGCCCCAGCCGGCAAGTTGTGGCACCATGCCTATGTGGGTGGCTTATCGGAACACTCAGCCAATGTCGCTGAGTTAGCCCTTGATGTTTCGTCGTACTACGACTTTCTCAACAAGGACTATCTTATCTTCGGGGGCCTGTTTCACGATGTCGGCAAGATGACATCATACTCCGCAGGAACGATGATCGATTTCACCGACGCGGGTCGGCTGGTGGGGCATATTTGCCTCGCCGACCACTGGATCTGCGAACGTGCCGCCCGCATCGACAGTTTTCCGGAGATGTTGCTGGTCAAGCTGCGTCACTTGATCCTCTCACACCAGGGGGAACTCGAGTATGCCACGCCGGTGGTGCCACAAATACCGGAAGCGTTTGTAGTCTACTACTGTGATGAAATCGACAGTAAGATGGGTGCGATAGAACGCATCCGGACCAGGCAGGGTGGCGCCGGTTGGTCGGAGTACGTCAAGTTGTTGAATCGGTACCTTTACTTCGGCGAGAAATCCGAGGAATAGCCAAGTGGGCGCGACTGGTTCTATTCTCCAGCTATGCAACCTGACGCGGAGAGTGGGCGAGGGGACGCCGGCTCGAGCAATCGTCGATGACGTCTCCTATTCATTCGATTCCGGCAGACTCTATTCGATCATAGGACCCTCGGGGGCGGGGAAGAGTTCGCTGCTGCGATTGCTCAACCGTCTGGATGAGAGCACTAATGGCTATGTGAAGTTCGAAGGCAGCGATACGCGCGAATTCTCACCGTGTGAATTGAGGCAGAGGGTTGGCTACTTGTTTCAGACACCTCACCTGTTTGATCGAACCGTGCGCGACAACATTGTGTACGCCCAACCGGATTTGTCGGAATCGAAAATCAATCGCCTTATTCAACAGGTGCAACTACCATCCGGCATTGTTGATGCACCAGTGGACAACCTGTCGGTCGGGGAACGGCAGCGAGTGGCGTTGGCCCGTTTGTTGGCCACCCAGCCGGAGGTTGCCCTTCTTGATGAACCAACGGCGGCGCTGGACCCGGCCAACACGGAGGCGATTGAACGACTTATCGGCAGTGTCGTAAAAGATTGCGGTGTTACCGTAATCATCGTCAGTCACAGCCCGCAACAGGTGGTGCGTCTGGGAGGGGAGGCGATTCTGATGGTGGAGGGAAAATTGATTGAGCATGGTGACGCCCTCCAACTGGTGAAGAATCCGGGCACACCTCAGGGCCGGCGCTACATGAATGGGGAACTGCAATGACGACGCCCGGCCTCACCGAGGTTTTGCTGGCTGCCATAATGGTAGTCATTGCCATAGCCGTGGCACGGTATTGGCGGCTGCCGGTCATAAAGGACATGGCCTTCGGTTCGGTACGCGCCTTTGTGCAATTGGTGGCGGTGGGATACGCGGTGCGCTTCATATTCGATATAGAGTCTCCCTGGCTGATTATGCTTGCGCTGGGAATCATGATGACGGTAGGCGCCCACGCTGCGGCCGGTCGGGTCAAAGATATCAAAGGCTCTTTCAGCATATGTCTAATGTCCATGATGATCGGTTCTCTGATTACTCTTGCTACCATGTTGGTTTTCAAGATCATCAGCTTTGATGCTCGCTACATTATTCCACTGGCCGGGATGGTCATTGGTAATTCCATGAACGCCTCCGCGCTGGTTATCGATCGCCTCGCCTCTGACCTTCGCGGGAACCGTCTCGCTATTGAGACGGCGTTGGCACTCGGGAAGAGCTGGAGAGAGGCCTCGCAAAAGTTCCACCGTGATGCCGCCCGTACCGGGATGGTGGCAATTCTGAACTTCCTCAAGACCGTCGGTATCGTCGCTCTGCCGGGAGCCATGACCGGCATGATCCTGGCCGGCGCCGACCCGGTCGAGGCGGTGCTGCTTCAGATAATCGTCGCTTATATGCTCCTGGCCGCTACCACGATCACATCGGTGGTCGCCGTCGAGTTGACCATCCGTCGATTTTTCACTCGGCATCATCAGCTTCGAATCGACCGTTGAGTCTTCGCACTCGTCATCGGGTGGGTTGATGTGCCGACGGTTCTTGCCACGAGCCGCTAGTGTCCTTCATCGCGGGTGTGTAAACTACAGGTCAATTGAGCGTTCGTGCAACAACGGACTCCAATAGTCCGTCCGATCGGTCGAATATTAGGCTTGTCTTTCCGGCGGTTTGATGTAAATTAGCGACTGATTTCGCCGAGTCATGCGGCGATGTTGTTCTTTGAGATCGGAGAGGTGGCCGAGTGGTCGAAGGCGCACGCCTGGAAAGTGTGTATAGGTAACCCCTATCCAGGGTTCGAATCCCTGCCTCTCCGCATTTCATGGGAAAACTCGAACGGTAATCCAGCGGCGGTGAGAAGGTGCGCAGCTAACCGGTACCCCACCAAGAGCGTCAAGCGTCTGGTGGGTTCTTCGATGAATGCTATCGATAAAAGTCGGGCAGCACATGGCCGTTATCCCCGAATAAACCTACCCGCTGGGTAGGGTACCCGTGTTGATTTGCAGTGATTATACTTCCAGTCTGTTGGTGGTATCAGATTGAGGACTATCATGGTAACCTTCGTGAATCGGTGAGAGGACACAGAAAAGCCGACCCTC
>DAOVOW010000302.1 GCA_030629485.1 bacterium | reverse complement strand
TTTCACGGTAAATAAGCATGAAAAAAGCAGACTTCTGGGCTTCATTTGAAAAAAGCACGACTTCAAGAAGCACATGCCCTTTCTCACCCTATCGCCGTATCCACCCAATATTTAATCAAAAAAGCCATCTTCTTGTTTTTTCTCTTATATTCGTGTATGGATTTCTTGATTTTTGGCGTTTTTTAAAAATTCAAAAAGCAGACTCTGCTTAATATATAATGTTATGCATGAAAGATGATGACCCCGTCGCTCAGATTCACAAGTCATGAAATCACCAGCATTGCTGGTCGGTACGAATACCCGATTAGCGAGACGGATCTGATGGAACTGAAGTCAACGGTGCTTCGACGGGGACACCTGACGAAGGCGGAACTGGAGAAGGTCGCCGACTGGAAGGCACCACGGAGTGCCGGTCACGCAAGGAAGAACTCCGAGAATTACGTATCGGAGATCACCCGATTTGCCTTCGGCACGGGCTGTGAGAGAGCAAGAGTAGAGAGCTTGACGCTTCTGGACGGAGTGTCGTGGTCCACGGCGTCAGTCATCCTGCACCTGTTCCACCGCGACCCGTATCCGATTCTCGATTTCCGGGCGCTCTGGTCCGTGTCGCTCGCGGTGCCCGCCCAGTATAGCTTTGGCTTCTGGTGGCCCTACGTTGAGTTCTGCCGTAACGTGGCCGCCAGTGCGAGCGCGGACATGCGGACACTGGACAGGGCGCTGTGGCAGTATTCCAAAGAGAACCAATGAATTGCACACCAATGTCAATGGCCCTACGCTGCCGCTCCAGGCCACCACTGATGCTTAGGCGCACACGACAATGACTGTGGAACAGGATTTCATTCACACACTGGAAACCAAAGTTAGGGAGCAGCTAAGCGCCCAGCGAGTCGGCTACCTCTTGGGTGCCGGCTCCTCTTACCTTGATGGGACCGGCTACCCGCTCGCGCTCGAGTTGTGGGATAGGATCAAGGATTGCATCACGGATACTCATAGGCGAAATGAAATACAAGCTAAGATAGATAATGACGCAAATGGGATTGAGCACGCCCTTGACCTTCTTGATGATGGAGGCTCTGTCGAGGGACCGCACCGGCACTTGGTGGCTGCGGCGATCGCTGAGTTGTTTCGGCCTTTGGTTCCGCCGTTGGATCAACATGTCGAGTTCGTGCGGCGATTGGCGCGGCGACCAGACCCGTCGGTCAAAGTGTTCAATCTTAACTACGACCCGCTCATCGAGCGGGCGGCTGAACAGGCGCGTGTACGTCTTTCTGACGGTTTTGTGGGTCATGAGCACGCCTTCTTTGAGCCTGCTGTGTTCGAGGAGCGGATCGGTCGTATCCGAGGGACGTACCGAGCCAGGCAGTTCGATGAAACTGCCAAGCCAATTCAGTTGCTGAAACTGCATGGTTCCGTCGGCTGGTATGAGTGCGAGACATCCGAGATTCGCCGGTGTGCATTTGCATCCCCCATTCCGGAGAATACGAAACGCCTGATGATTCCACCGCAACGCCGGAAGGCAAGCGACACCATGAGCCCGCCGTACTCCGCGCTGTGGTCTGCGTTTCGTGGTGCACTCGGACACGACCGGGTGCTGATCAACCGTCTCGTGTGCGTCGGCTATGGCTTTGCCGACGAACACGTCGACGCTGTGATCGAGAATGCGCTGGTCAGGACCGACTTCACCGTGCTGATATTCACGAAAGAACTCTCTGATGCGGCGTGGAGTCGGTGGAGCGCTAAGAGCAACGTCATCGTGGTTACCGAGAAGCGCTGTTCCCTCAAGGGCAATGTGGGCGACGGGCATTGCGACTTGTGGAACTTTCAACGAATTGCGAAGGAGGTCTGACCCATGCAGCACCCCGCCCGAACCGTAATTGGATACATCGTCGATGTTCAAGGAAACGCTCTCACCGCCACGCTCGTGGAGGATGAACAAGGGCACGCGCCTACTGTCACCATCGGTGACGAGGACATTGTCGTGGGGAGGATCGGTTCATACGTCGCCATCCGACAGAACGTAGTCAATATCATCGCGATGGTGACTCGTATGACCGAGCAGGAGGTGCTCGCCGACCCGACGATCGAAACACCTGGTGAAAAAAGCGCACGCCTTCCGTTCGCAAAGCGCTTGGCGCGCCTTACGCCGATCGGCTCCTTGGATCCGGATGGGTACTTTGAACGCGGAGTCGGGCAGTATCCGACAACCGGTGCCGAGGTCCACGCTATCGGATCCGCTGAGATTAAGAAGATGTTCGAGCGGTTCCATGCCGAGGGCTTCGAGGTTGGAGCGCTGACGACCCACCCCTCGATCAAGGTTTCATTGCACGCTTCCAACCTCTTCGGCAGACACTTGGCCATCCTTGGACAAACCGGGTCAGGAAAATCATGGACCGTCGCGTCCATCGTACAGAAAGCGGTGGCGGAGATGCCGAAGGCGCACATCATCATTCTCGACCTGCACGGAGAGTATTGCTGGAAGCGGGAGGATGGGACACGCCACTATGCATTTACGGAGGCGATCGTCCGGCATGTAGATGCGAGGGATTTGGAGATCCCGTACTGGCTTCTGACATTCGCCGAACTGTGCGACCTGTTGATTGAGCGCAGTGAGCGGGAGGCGACGAACCAGACAGCGTTCTTCCGCGATTGTCTTCTTGAAGGTCGCCAAGCCGAAAACACCAGCGCAACTCCACCCTTGGATCTACCCAGAGTAACGGTGGATACCCCGATCTACTTCTCGTTAAACGATCTCCTTGGCAAGGTGCGTGCGAAGAACGTTGAGCGCGTTGGTGATCGAAAGAAGCAGGGGCCCATGTTCGGCGATTTCGACCGCTTCCTGATGCGGATCGAGAGCAAACTCAACGACACTAGGTACGACTTCCTTCTGAAGCCTCAGACTCGGAACACATCCGCATCGATGTCTGAGTTACTGAGAGACTTTGTGGGGCTCGGCGACCCAAAGGTCGCCGTCACTGTGATCGATCTTTCTTCGGTTCCTTTCGATGTTCGGCCGACCGTTGCAGCACAGATTGGGCGGTTGGCCTTCGAGTTCAACTACTGGAATCCGAAGTACCGTGAGTTTCCGATCCTGCTCATGTGTGAGGAAGCGCACGCGTACATCCCGCGCGCGCCCGAGAGCCAGTTTGCAGGCTCGCGCAAGTCGATGGAGCGCATTGCAAAGGAAGGGCGGAAGTACGGTGTCGGATTGGGCATCGTCAGCCAGCGGCCGCACGAGGTCTCAGAAACTGTGCTCGCCCAATGCGGGACGTTCATATGCCTGCGAATCACGAACCCGGACGATCAGACATATGTTCGGAGGCTTGTACCCGAAAGCGAGGGCGATTTGGTGAGTGTCCTTGCTGGACTTGGGCGAGGCGAAGCACTGGTCCTTGGCGAGGCGGTTCCGCTGCCGACACGATTGCAGTTCGACAAACCGAGCCCTGCGCCGAACAGTGACGATATCGACTTCTACAACAACTGGAAGGACGGTCCGGAGGACCTAGATGTTGACGCGATAGTGAAGCGGTGGCGTAGTCAGGAACGATGAGCGTAATGCGCCTAACAACGGCATGCAGTGGACGACGCTGCGCGCCGCCGCTGATGCCAAACGTTAGTCGCCTTCAGAAGCAGTGAATGGAGAGCCTACAATGAGGGTAGCATTTGCTCTTCTTGTTGATCACAAAACCCATAATTTCATGCGCAAGTTGGCTGTTGATATTCACACAAGATACCAGACACGTAACCAAGGGGGCCCGTAACCAAGGGGGGCAGACCTTGATTTTTGGTGT
>DAOVOW010000002.1 GCA_030629485.1 bacterium | reverse complement strand
CTCTTGACCAGTTGCACCGCATGGAGCTTGAAATCTCGGTCAAAGTGACGTCGTAACATCAATAACACCTCCTAAGGTCAATCTAATACGACCTTCGTAAAGTGTCCACTTTATTGGGGGAAGATCAGTTTCGACCTACGGTTGCAGAACTTGCGAGAATTCTGTTGTCTCCGGTGGAATGTGATTGACACAATAGGGTGTCGGCGTTAGACTGATAGTGGATTCTTTTGGAAACAAGGAGGAGCAATATATGGTCGAAGCAACGTTTCTCGGTGACGATGAAATTAGAAGAAGACTTTCCACGTTACCGAATTCTTGGTTTTCAGTAAACGCCTTGTTTCACAGGGCAACGCGTGTTAGTCGGGTGCGCACATACTTGGCAGTAATCGACTTGGAGCGTAACTTTGACCCTCGCCCCGATGGACTGACCCGTCGATATCTTACGACCGGATTCTCCAGGCTACGAGTTGTTCAGCAGTTTGCCCAGTATGCCGCCGACATTAGTGAGGAACTGCCGAGCAAACTTAGAAATGACAGAACGCTACACTTCATGTGGCGACTCCAGCTGTCCGTATACGGTCAATTGTGGGAATGTCTTGGAGTTCAGCGACTCATAAAATCTATTTCCGAAATTGCGGCTGGTAGTTGTTACAATCCGTCTGTGTTCTTGGACCAAGACCCACGAAATTCGTTCCACAACTGGGAATCGATCAAATCAACATGCAAAAGTGCATCAAGTGATCTTGTGACGACAATTGATTCTCTCTATTACAATCGCATTCGCAATGCGATAGCACATAGCGAGTTCTACATTGATTATCCTTGGCTCTTTCTGGGTGACCCGCTGAGAGAAGCTCAAAGGGAGCCCGCCAATAAGAAAGGTCCCAACGCAAAACGCCAAGGTGATCTTCAACTGTCGACATGGGAGATGGTGTATAAGGCGAGTTACTCCTTCTTCATCTGCGTATCAGCAATGCGAAGGAAGATCGAAAGTGAGCTGTTGGAGCGGCAGCCGGTGCTTATTGAATTGGACGAATTCAACGGTCCATTCATTCTGCAAAGGGACGAAAGAGGGCACTGGGTGATGGCGAAGCGGTGAAGTTCTCAGAATGAGTGAGGAACCGCCTACTTCACTACTGTTATAGGATGTGACTATTATGAGATGGCTCGTGAAATGACTATGGGGGTATGTATTATGACGTGGAAAGAAGCAAAACAAGGAATCAAGAACAATGTCGTGGTGGGTACAGATGTAAACACTGTGAAAAAAAACGGCGATCCAAGGTCGACATATCGGATTGTCAAATTTGTCTTGGATGATGGGTACATAATCCCGATGGGACGGGGCTACTATATGTTCGTAACTTGGGAAATGTTGGAGAAATGCTGGAGAGCAATGAACAACAATGACGGTGTATATGGTTTTAAGGAGTTAAGAGAGGATTATCCCGGATATCCTCGTTGCTATGTCCAAACCATCCGTAGGATATTTGAAAAGGCTGGTCTAACGTAAGCTGGGGGAGTTTCATTAGACGGTTGCTTTCAAACTGATTCACCACCGTTATTTTGGTCAGTGCCTATTCTCCTCAAGACTGGATTCTGGCCTGCGCCAGAATGACTCAGAGGGAGAAGATGGATTCCCGCGTTCGCGGGAATGACGTAGGGGTGCGGGAACGACAGAGTATCAACGTGTTCCGGTCTGTGGCGGGTCCGAAGACGGATCCACTCTACGAAGACTTCCTCTTGCGCGCGCGCGCATAATTCCGTACCCTTGGCGCCATGAAACGACGCATCCTGCTGACCAACGACGACGGTTATTTCAGCGACGGTATTACCGCGCTCTACGATGAACTGAAGAAGAAAGCCGAGGTGTACATCGTGGCGCCGGATCGGGAGCAGTCGGCCAGTTCGCATTCGCTGACCCTGAACACGCCGTTGCGCGTGCACAAGTTAGACAAGTACTGCTACGCCACCGACGGCACTCCGACCGATTGCGTCATGCTGGCTGTCCACCTGTTGTTCGAGCACCAGCTTCCGGACATGATAATATCGGGCATCAATCACGGCGCCAACATGGGAGACGACGTCACCTACTCCGGTACGGTGGCAGCGGCGATCGAGGGTTCCATTATTGGTGTGCCTTCAATGGCGGTTTCGATGGCCAACTATGAACCGCGGACACCGATGGCTCGCGCCGCCCGGTTCGTAGCGAAACTGATTGCGTCGCTTGACAAACTGGGATTGAATTCCTCCACGTTCCTCAACGTCAATCTGCCCCTGGACATCGGGCAGGCGTATCGCTCTTTCGAATTCACTACCCTTGGTTCGCGGCGGTACAAAGACATCGTCATTCGCAAAACCGATCCACGGGGTAAACCATACTACTGGATAGGTGGTCGACCGCAATGGAAGATGACCCGCGGAAGCGATTTCGAGGCGGTCAGTCGTGGCGTGGTCTCGATTACGCCGACGCGACTGAACTTCACCGACGCCGATGTTCTGGCTCGACTGAAAGACAGCCGTATCAAGCTGTGACCCGCAGATTCCACGTCGGGGAGTTTGGCCCATAAGCTCGGTTGTGGGCAATTGTCGCAAGAGTTGCGTTTTCGGGTACGATATCTCGCCCGAAATCTGTTGTACAAAATCGTTGACAAGCCATATAAATGGTCTATTTTGACTTAGCTAAGTTGCGAAGATCGGGGCGTGGCGCAGGTTGGTAGCGCGCTTGGTTCGGGACTAAGAGGTCGCTGGTTCAAATCCAGTCGCCCCGATAATCTTACTTGAAATGGCTGCGGAGAGCAGGTGTCTCCTCTGTGGCGGTAATTACCTTATATCGAACCGAGGGTGAAAGGATCAACTGAATGTCATCTGCAAGAAAGCCAGTGATAGCTGTTATCGGGGCTGGGAAGTGCTCAAAGAAGCTGCGTGATATGGCTTTTGAGGTTGGCAAATACGTGGCGGAGGAGGGCGGTATCGTTGTGTGTGGGGGATTGGGCGGTATTATGGAGGGAGCGGCTCGAGGCGCCCGAGAAGCCGGCGGCATCACTATCGGCATTCTGCCGACCGATCAGAAAGAAGATGCCAACGAGTTTATCGATTTCGTAATCCCAACCGGTTTTGGTGAGGCCAGGAACATTATGGTAGTGCGCGCGGCTGATGCCGTGGTGGCGTTTCCCGGCAAGTTCGGGACGCTGACGGAGATGGCTTTTGCCCTGCACGCCAAGAAACCGGTTGTCTCGGTCAAAGCCTGGAGACTCTCCGATGAGATCCATCAGGTTGAGTCACCGCTGGAGGCTGCCGAGTTGGCTATGAAGCTGGCCGTCGGAGATGGGGAGGACGGAGGAAAGGATTGAGTTCGGTTGGGGCTGAACTCCGAGTTTCCGGCATGGTGCAGGGTGTCGGGTATCGATATTTCTGCTATCGCAAAGCGAATGACCTGGGGATCACCGGATGGGTGAAGAATCAGCCTGACGGCTCGGTGTTGATTTTGGCCGAGGGTGATCGTTCGGTAGTTGAAGCGTTCATCGTCGAACTGAAGATGGGACCGCCCGGTTCGTCGGTCAGCGATGTGAACGTCGACTGGCGGCATTTCTCCGGGGAGACGTCCGAATTCAAGATTGAGATGGGGTACTGATGCTATTGCGCAAAGATGCACTCAAGAAGTATATTCGAAGCGTGCCCGATTTCCCCAGGCCGGGGATCAACTTTTACGATATCACCACCCTGCTTCAGAATCCTGCCGGGTTCACATTGGCGCTGGAGGCTATGGAGGAATTCGCGCGATCGAAGCAGACCGAAACAATCCTGGCCGTCGAATCGCGAGGCTTTCTTTTCGGCGCCGCTTTGGCTGATCGGTTAGAGGCCGGGCTGGTTCTGGCTCGCAAAAAAGGGAAACTGCCCTACAGGACGGTCAGCGTCGAATACGCGCTGGAGTATGGCACCGACAGTCTTGAGGTTCACGAGGACGCGGTCGTCAAGGGTGAACGGGTGCTGATTGTCGATGACCTGATAGCAACCGGCGGCACTCTCCAGGCGGTCTGCAAGATGGTCGAGCAGTTGTCGGCTGAGGTGGTCGGTATCTCAGCGGTGATCGATTTGTCGTTTCTTCCCTGGCGGGAGAAGTTGGCCGCCTATGATGTCAATTGTTTGGTGTCGTACGATTCCGAGTAGTTACTGTTTGCGCAAGCGAGCGCACTGTCGTACATTTGTCCTGTGGAGAAAGAAATCCAAGCTGGCCTATAAGACAGGCTGGCCTGTCTGCCATGCCCCCGTAGCTCAGTTGGATAGAGCATCGGTTTCCTAAACCGAGGGTCGCAGGTTCGATTCCTGCCGGGGGTATTTATTCACATCACATTCAGCGTGATCCCGCCCATTGCTTTTCTCAGTGAATACAGGTATTCTCTGTACATGGTCGGGAATAAACGTTGTGACGGTCATTGTTTCGGAAGAGCATTTGAATGAGTGAACTCAAGAAGATCGTGATTGTATCTGACGGTACCGGCGGGACGGCCAAACGGCTAATGGATGCAGTCCTGGTGCAGTATGACCAAACGGAGGTAGAGTACTCCCTTGAACATATCTATCAGCAGGTGCGTACACACAAAGAAATCGGCAGAATTCTCAAGGAGATCGACGACGAAGACCTCGTTCTGTTTTCTGTAATCTCCAGAAAGCTAAGCGATTATTTCAGCCGGCGTCTGGAAGATCGCGGTATTCTGCATCTGAATATTCTGCAGCCGACACTCAATATCGTGTCCAAGTTTCTGGGGGTTCATCCCGATTATCGACCGGGGATTTTCCGGATTGTCGATGACCGTTACTACGGGAGAATCGACACGATCGGATACACGGTCGAGCACGACGATGGCTGCGGCTCGTTGATCGAACAGGCGGATGCGGTCCTGCTGGGACTGTCGAGATCGTGCAAAACCCCGATTAGTGTCTACCTGGCCTGTAATCATGGGCTCAAGGTGGCCAACATCCCGGTGGTGAAGGACACCGTTATCATGGAAAACCTGCTTCGGCGGCTCGAGTCGGTTGATCCCAAGAAGGTCATCGGCTTGCTGATTCAGCCGGAGCGGCTGGCTCGGATGAGAGAGGAACGCTCCGGTTACTTTGCTATCGCCCCAAAAGCTCGGGCTGAACTGCAAAGCTACCACGAAATCGGCGAAGTGACACAGGAGTTCAGATTCTGCCGTGAACTCTACCGTACGGAAGGCTGGCAGACAGTCGACGTGACGCACCGGGCAATCGAGGAAATATCAAAGGAAATCCTGCAACTGCTCGGTTATCCCTATTCGGGTATGGTTGAGTGATTCCTGACGGTGCCGTTGATCATAATCGATTATGAAATAACGCCTTGTGGGGGGGGTGTGCATTGCCTTCCCAGCGGCAGTCTGAAGGCGCCACACCACGAACCCCCACCAAAAATACCCGCTTAGGGACGACATTTTGTCCCGCAGAAAGTTTGACATTGTCCCCTGTAAGTCATATATTCGTTGGTTGTTTTGGCGCGCTGGTGCGTCTATGAAGAAGACAAAACGGTTTGCTGCGTGATAAAGGAGTCCAAGGTATGCTCAAGTCTTTACTCAAGGTTGTCGTTGTAGTCGCTTTTCTTGCCACCACTGCCGCTAGTCAAACATATTTGCCCCATTCGAGTTTTGATTTCACCTGGGGTGGCGCTCGCGCTGAGGCTATGGGTAACGCCTACCTGGGGCTGGCTGATGACATTACGGCCGGCACCTGGAACCCGGCTGGTCTGGTCGGTTTTGAAGGGCCCATGCTTGGATTCAGCCTGGGATCGACAGCCCCGCATGGTTACACCAATTACAATATTCAATCGAGGACGTGGAAGTTTGACCACGTCGGTTCTCTGAAAAACGTCTCAGGGCTGAATTTTGTGGCGCCGTTTCGAGTGAAGGGACATCCATTTGTTGGGTCGATCAATTTCACTCGCAATTTCGAAGACCTAATGGGATTGGGATACAACTACGAGATTGAGACATACCGGTGGGTCCCTCGCACCGGCGATATATGGGAGTTGGATACTTTCCCGGTTGACATCAGCACTCGAGCCCTTCGTGAGGGTGGTGTCAACTCCGTCGCTTTTTCCTTCGGAACGCGCATGTATGAGAATACATCACTCGGAATCGGCGTCAACATCTATACGGGAACGAACATACAGGAGATATTTCAAAGCAGTCTGACTGCTGATCTGCCGATTCCTCCGGGAGCGCAAGTGATCGACGAAGTCGTGGATGTGTACTGGGTGGATACAACAAAGTTCTCCGGCGTAAACTTCACATTGGGACTGAAGAAAATCGGTGAACGATTCAGTGCTGGGCTGGTATTACGAACACCTTTCAGTCTGAACCTCAAGACCGGGAGTTCGATCTATCAGGTGAGGTCGATAAACGGTCTGCCACAGGAAGAAGGCACCGACACGACGTTTATCGACAATCAGCTCACCAAGTATACACTGCCGCTGAGCATCGGCGCCGGCCTGGCTTTGAATGTCGGCGACGATGCTGTGATCACCGCCGACGCTGAGTACCGTGGTTATGGCAGCACCAAATTCAAGCGGCGTGATTCACTGCGAATCGATCCGGCCGGCAACAACGAGGAGTATTTCACGGATATCGATCCGGGGTGGAACAACGTTTTCTCATTGCGGTTCGGTGGTGAGTACCGGATCAACTCGTCAATCGGCATGATTCCGCTACGGGCCGGTATGGGGATGGTGCCGATTCCGTGGCCGAACAGTTCGGAGTCGAAATCATCTCAGAGAAGTTTCGATTTCCCGCATCTTGTCTTTCTGCCGTTAGTAGAGGCTCTCAACAAGGACGACACGCCGATCCGGTGCAACTATTCCCTCGGCAGCGGCATCCACTGGAGTCAGATCAAACTCGACTGGGCGTATACCTACAGCACGGTATATCGAAACTGGGGTGAGACTGTTGTCGAGGCGAAGATGAGAGACCACCACTTTGGTTTCACATTCACGGGGGTGTTCTAAGCCGGCAGTCCTTACGGCAGTTTACATCGGTCAACCAGGCAAAGCGATTCTGCGGTTTGCTCATGCCATCCGGTTCTGCTGACATGGTGGCCGGTGGGCTTGGTTGACTCAACCTGCGAGGTCGCGCTGCCGATAAACGATATGAGAGAAAAACGCGTGTGAGGAGTCGTTGATGTACCAGAAGGTTAGACTGACCAAGAGGCAGATCAAGGAAGATAAGTTCACCACTTTTATGCTCAAGTTACGAAGCTGGTTACTTGGAAACTGGCAGTTGTTAGTGATTGGAGTGGCGGCGGCGGTCCTGATAATCGTGGCATCGGTGTACTATGCCCAGTCTCGTGCAACTCGGGCAGGCGAGGCCGCAACGAAGTATGCTCATGCTCTTCAGGATTATCGCAACAAGAACAACCAGGTGGCGATCATGGGTTTTACGCAGATCGTCGAGGACTATTCCGGGGATAAGACGGCCGAACATGCGACGTTTCTGCTCGGCAAGCTCAACTACCGCATCCGTAATTATGATGAAGCTATCCGGTACTTCGAGATGTACTTGAACAAGTATCGTAACAACACCCTTACCAGAGCCGCGGCATCGGCCGGCGTCGCCTCCTGCTATGAGGACCAGGGTAACTTCGTCGAGGCAGCCGAGAAATTCCAACAAGCGTTTAGCGAGTTTCCAGATGGGCCGCTGGGTGGTGACTATCTCAATTCCGCCATGCGAAACTACCTCGAGATCGGCGAGGTGGAGAAAGCAAGGGCGGACCTTGATAGCATCAAAGCGCGTTTCGCAGGGTCTGAGTTGGTCAAGCGCGCTGTTCGGAGATTCGTTGAGAAGAACCCCGGCTGATAACATCGATGGCCGAGGGTTGGGGAGGCGACATGACTATTACTACTCCGTTGAAGCTTGCAATCCTATGGCATATGCATCAGCCGAATTATCAGGAGCCCGGCTCCAACCGGATGGTGCTACCGTGGGTCCGTCTACACGCCACTAAAGACTATCTCGATATGCTGCTCACTGTCGGTGAGTACGAAAACGTTCGCGTGACGTTCAATCTGGTGCCGTCTCTGTTGGACCAGCTTCAGATGTACGTGGACGGCGGCTCTGATCCGCATCTGGATCTTTCCCGCCTGCGAGCCGAGGATATGACTCCCAGTCAGAAAGCCGAACTCCTGGAGAGTTTCTTCGCGGCTAATCAAACTAACATGATCGAACCGTACCGACGCTATCATGAACTGTTCCGAAAGGCCAGAAACGGTGCGGGCGGGGAGGGGCTACCTTCACTGTTCACATCACAGGAAATCAGAGACCTGCAAGTCTGGTCCAATCTGGTATGGGCCGATCCGATGTTCCACGGCGAATCACCTGTCAAGGAGTTGCTGGCCAAGGGGCGCAACTTCAGCGAGGAACAAAAGCAGGCGCTTCTTGACTGGCAGATAGCTCTGATTCGCAAAGTAGTGCCTGCCTACCGTGATTACTTCACCCAGCAAAAGGTAGACATCTCGTTCACGCCGTACTACCATCCGATCCTCCCACTCCTGTGCGACACCAACGTCGCTCTGGAAGCTACTCCCAGGTTGACGTTGCCCTCCAAGCGCTTTTGTCATCCGGAAGACGCCGAGTGGCACATTCGGAGATCGATGGAGAAGTTTGAGGAATGGTTTGACGCCCCGATGGCAGGTTTGTGGCCTTCGGAGGGCTCGGTATCCGAGGAGGTCGCCGAGATGTTGATCCGTCTGGGCGTAAAGTGGGTTGCCACCGATGAAGAAATCCTGTATGGTTCCCTCAAGAAGTCCAATATGGACCCACGATCACAACCAATCCACGCCGTCTACGAATACGGCTCGGGGCTGAAGCTGTTTTTCAGAGACCACGCTCTGTCCGACCGAATCGGTTTTGTCTATTCCGGTTGGGACGCCGACAAAGCTGCTGCAGACTTTGTCGATCACCTGACCAGGTTGCGCCAGTTGCTGGCCGATCGTCTTGACCAGACCGTGGTGCCTGTGATTTTGGATGGTGAGAACGCGTGGGAGTACTTCCCCAACGACGGTCGTGATTTTCTAAACGAGTTGTATCGCCGCCTGAATGATGATCCTCTGATCCGGACAGTAACCCTGACTGAGGCCGCGCAGAACCTTAAGTCTCGACCGTTGTCTTCACTCTTTGCCGGTAGTTGGATCAATCACAATTTTAGGATCTGGATTGGTCATCAGGAAGACAATGCCGCATGGGATCTTCTGAGTGAGGCCCGCAATATGTTGACGGAATTCGAAGAACAACACGCTGATTTTGACTCGGATCGCCTCGCCGCCGCCTGGCGGCAGATTTACATTGCCGAGGGTTCCGACTGGTGCTGGTGGTACGGCGATGAACATCGCGGCGCCGGCAACGAACAATTCGATCACATCTTTCGCCGGCACCTCATGGCTGTGTACGAGTTGCTGGGCTTGGAGGTTCCAGCCAGACTGTATGATCCCATCTATCGCGCCGGCGCCGGTCTCAAAGCCGTGTCGCCCGATGCCCTGGTGACACCTGAGATTGATGGCCGTCGGTCGGATTTTTACGAATGGGCCGGTGCGGGTTACTTCGATTGCCTCAAAGCGGGTGGCGCCATGCATCGCGTTGAGCGTTACCTCTCCAGGATACATTTCGCTTATGATCACCAGCGGCTGTATATTCGGCTTGACTTTGTTGACGTGAAAGCTTTAGAATTAGTCAAGAAGCTGGTTTTTCAGATCGCTTTTTTCACCCCGGAGGTGCGACATCTGATGTTGACGCCGACCGGTGAGGTTGAAGCGGCTGAAGAGGCTGGCTGGTATCAGTACTGCCTTGGTGACATACTTGAGCTTGCCGTGGATCGGTCCTGGTTATGGGAGGAAGGCTTCGGCCGGGTTGGCTTCACGGTGGCGCTGTTGGACGGGCAGGAAAAGCTGGAAAACTGGCCCGAGGACGAGCCAATTGAAATCAACGTGGCCGAAAAAAACAAAGAGATGTTTTGGCCCGCTTAGCCTGCCGCTTCGGAGCGCCAGGGAGGCACTATGACAGATTCGTTTTTCACAGACAACGCCGATGAGAAACCGACTGGGGAGATTCCCGGTCTTGACGAGACCGCGCAGGACAGTCCCAGCGGTGCGAACACCGGACAGTTCGTCTCGGATGAGGGACGTATGGCTGCTATCATGGCGTACATCCCGCTTTTGTGCTTCGTGCCGCTCTTGAGCATGAAAGATAACAAAGAAGCACGCTTTCACGCTCGCCAGGGAGTGCTGTTGTTCCTCATCGAACTGGTCGCGGTATTGTTCCTGATTGACGCCATATCCGATCTGGTGTTCAAGGGTATCCTGATCGGTGCTGTGGCATTGTCGGTGGCTGGTATCGTATTCGCCATTCAGGGAAAGAACTACCGCTTGCCAATCATTGGTGACCTGGCCGACAAAGCCAAGCTGTAGCTGGGCCACAACTGGCAGGTTGTTGAAATACTCGGCACAAGAGGCAGAAAAGAAGTTTCGCTGCGTTGCATGTCATTCCCGCGCAGGCGGGAATCTATCTGGATTGACGAGTTACTGGATGCCCGCCTTCGCGGGCATGACAAGTCAGGTAAGTTTCAGGTGTGATGAAGCTCTTTTTCAACAACTTCATAGTTTCTCTTCCGGCGTTTTTTCGAACATGCGAATTGTGAAGGAGAGATGATGACTACTCGAGTTTTCAGAGTACGCGCTATTGTGTTGGCTGCAATGTTTGTCGTCTTCTTGTCATGCGCTACTACTGGTCCCGGCGGTCAGAAATCGTTCATTATCATCCCGTCCGGTCAAGAGGTTGAGATCGGCGCCGGTATGGCGCAGCAGGTAGAGGGAACCGAGACTGTTCTGCCTGACTCCGTTTGGCAGGCATATCTGACCGAGGTGGGGCAGAAGATCGTTGATATCTGTGACCGGCAGGATATCGAGTACCATTTCAAAGTCATTCAGTCCGACCAGATCAACGCCTTCGCGGCGCCGGGTGGTTACATCTATTTCTATACCGGACTGTTGCGCGAGATGGACAACGAGGCGGAAATGGCGGCGGTGATGGCGCACGAGATCTCGCATGTTGTCGCGCGACATGGCATCAAGCGACTCCAGAAAGCACTCGGGGTGGCCTTGGCTTACGAACTGGCCTTTGGAGGCGAGGGGGCAGGACAAGCGTTGGATGCTGCTATCGGACTGGGGATGGGACTGGTCTTTGCCGGTTACTCGCGAGGCGCCGAACGCGAGGCCGATAGGTTCGGTATTCATTACATGGCGAAGGCTGGCTATGATCCTCAGGGTGCTCTCGGGATGTTCGACAAACTTGCGGCGCTCGGTGATCGTGGCGCACCGAATGTCTTCGAGCAACTGGCCAGTTCTCATCCTGCGACGCAGGAACGGATCGCCAACGCGCACGCTCAGATCGCCGAGATGCAACCTCTACCTCCAGGTCTGATCCTCAACGAATCTCGATACCAACAGATGCTCAAGCGGTTCCCGGCGAAGTAGCTGCATCAATCGGGGTTTTACACCCCACGCACCTTGACAGAGTTCCTGTGGGCGGACGCGCGAAGCGCGTGGTCTCGCGATGACGTAGAACCATCCCAGAATCCCATGTGTTATGGCCTACAGAACCGCTTTGTTGGCTGTTAGGGACATGACCACAGCCTGTTATATGATGTTCAGTTGCCCGCGCTTGGTCAACTCTATCGCATCGGCGACGGTTCCGTCGGAAAATACGGCTGCCTTTACGTTCGCGACCTTGAAGACCTGGAGGGCCTTGGGACCGAAGTTCTGTGATACAACATAGTCGACATTCTTGTCGACTACAGCTTCCGCCGCTTTCACTCCCGCACCACCGGGGAGTTGAGATGTTTCCTGGTTGTCAAGCACCTCCAATTCGCCATTTCCAGTATCGTGAATGACAATGTACTTAGCTCTGCCAAAGCGCGGATCTATCTTGCTCGACAACTCTCTCCCCTCAGAAGCAACAGCTATTCTCATGTTCTCTCCATTCACCTTACTGATTTGCCTAGTTCATTCAGGTCTTTGATGAATTGTCTAATATCATCTTCACCAAACCCTTTTTCTCTGGCCGCTTCTTCGAGCGTTCCCCAGATCGGTTCCCCACATTGAACACACCTGATTCCCCTTCTGCTTAGGTAAGAGACAGCTTCCGGGACCTTTTCAATCAATTCCTCGATTGAAGTATTGTTCGTAACTCTCATCTTCGAAATACCACCATAGAATCCACCCAAGTTTTTTCAAGCTCTCCATATCATTCCGGAGACAGTCCTTCCGTGAAATCCGCGTTCTCATCGGTAACCTTCACGGCCGTGACAAAACACGTTCAATTGATGAAACCTGTAATCATAATCAATCGAGCCACGCATGATCGGTTTTTGTCCCAGCGAGCATGATAGATTCCTGGTTCTATTTATCTTGTAACGTACACCAGGTAACCAGGATGATGGCGCCCGTCTTGGAAGCAAACGGGCCGTGCTCCACTCCTTTTGGAATCACACGAAAAGTCCCGGATCGATATGTTTCACCTTTGCTTTCATATTCTCCCTCCAGTACATAGTGTAGCTCTGTATGGATGTGGGAATGGGCATCCATGCTCCAGCCCGAAGGGATTTTAAGCAAAATAGTTCTTGGGGCAATACTGCCACCAACACTAAGTACTTTTTCCTCGGCCCCGGCAGAATAGCCTCCGGAAACCTGCCATTCCATATCATTCACATTTACGCTCACCGCATTCATCATCGGAACCTCCATTCCTATGTGAGTCTATCTACCCCTGGCGAAATGCCCGGGAAGCAGATATTCTTCACCATTATACTTAACATTGACTAGTTCCTTGTTTTCTACCATTTGTCTGACTACGCCTGATATGGAAAATTCTTTTTCTATTTCGGCCACCTGCTCCCGGCGCAGGGGGTGACGCGAACCGATTTCCAGAATAGCCTGTCTGGCATCTGAGAATTCCCCCAAACCGAATTGACCGGTCTCCACCCCTGTTACCGGTATAGCGCTCCCAATGATTTCCTGCGCTTTCAGAATAGTCTCCGGATCTGATGGCCTCACCCAGGGTTCTGCCGGCGGACGGATTGGGGTAAGAACATACACCCTATCCGGGTTAATCATATCAATAGCGTGCTTGACAGCCTGCAATTCCATGGTAGTATCATTCAGATCCTTGATTAGCATGACCTCCATCCATATCTGCCCGGAGTATTCGGGTCTGAAGTCTATCAGACCCTGCAGCATTTTCTTGAAACGAATACGCCGACTGGATTGGTTGATGATCCTGAACATTCTTTCATTGCCCGCATCCAAAGTCGGTACCACGACATCAGCTTTGCCAAGATCTTCTCTGACATCTTCCTTGAATAGCAATGAACCATTTGTTATCACAGCCACAGGCAGATGCAGTTTCTCTTTGGTACGCTGTATGAGCCAGCCCAGGTCTTTGTTCAGGGTAGGTTCACCATCACCGACAAACGTGACATAGTCCGTTCCATCCTTCGGTGCTGACTCAATGATCTCAGCAAGGATATCTTCTTTGGGGAAAAAGCTTTTTCTCCCTGCTCGAAGTTGTGTTGTCCTTCCCAACTGGCAGTACACGCAGGAGTAAGAGCACGTCTTGGGTGGAATCGGGCTAACGCCCAGCGATCGTCCTAACCTGCGCGACGGAACGGGTCCATAAACATACATTATTTCACCTTCTCAACTACTATGCAGCGTCCGTTGCGATTCTGCGTAATCATGTAATGACTCCCGGGTATCATACGAACAGTGCCTTTATCCTGTCAAAAGCCTTGTTGATCTCGTCCAGGGGGACGCAGAATGAGAGTCTCAAGTGACTTTCGCCCGTCGGCCCAAAGGCTATGCCCGGTGTTGTTGACACTTTGCCGTTTTTCAAAAGGTTCTTACAGAAAGCCATTGAGTCCTTTCCCTCCTCCAACAGTATTTTCGGAAACATGAGATAGGAACCGTCCGGTTTGTAATATGCAAAAACCGAATCAAGATCATCAAGGCGTTCGCACATAAGATTGCGAGCGGTAAGATAGTGTGCCCTGAACTCGGAGACGCAATCCTGAGGACCCTCCAGGGCGGCAAGTGCCGCATATTGAGACACTACCGGCGCGCATATAGCGAAGGGGATGTGTGCCTTCGTGATCTGTGGAATCAACGATTCATCCGCGTGCAGGTAGCCGATACGCCAGCCTGTCATGGCGTATGTTTTCGTGAACGTGTAGCAACTAATAACATGCCCTTTCATCTCGGGAATAGAGGCGATAGAAAAGTGCTGGTGGCCGTCGAAGACGAAGTACTCGTATGCTTCGTCCGTAACGATCATGAGGTTATGCTGCAATGCGAGCGAGGCCAATTCGCGGAGTTCTTTCTCGGAGAAAACCGTGCCGGTCGGATTATTGGGCGAGCAGCAGATGATCGCTTTCGTCTTAGGAGAGATTGCTTTTCTGATGGCGTCGAAATCAAGGGCGAAACCTTCTTCTTCGACAGTGGGGATCAATACCGGTTTTCCCGAAGCGATTACAACCTGCCGGATGTGGGTGGAATAGGTCGGGGTAAACAGAAGCACCTCATCTCCGGGATCGATTATCGCCATTACGGCGGCGGAGAGTCCTTCGATAGCGCCCACCGTAACGAGAATCTGCGAGATGTCAGCCTCTATGTCGTTATCCCTTTTCAGTTTTTCAACTATTGCCTTCCTAAGACTCACAAGACCGGCGTTCTCGGAGTATCCGCCAACAGAGCCATTTCTGATAGCTGTAATGGCACCTTCGTTAATGTGTTCGGGTGTACCTGAAGTCGGCTTTGCCCAAGAGAGAAACGCTACATCATCGACTTCCTTTGACAATCTCGTCATCTCGTGGATCGCCGATTTCGGGATCTGTGAAACTCTATTTGATATTCGGAATGTTTTGTTCATCCTGTTACTTTCCCTGTTGTTCCCGGTTGAGACACCACTATACAATTACAATATATCACTTCTCTTGTTTCTATGATAGTTCCCGTCGGGGAAGCAGCTTCTGGTACTATTCCGCGGTATCATAGCCATCCTCCGAAATAGACTAAGACACCCACTGCCAAACCGACAAACAGGTTGATTCCTTTGACCAGCAGGAAGCCCCATCGTGAGTGCGCTAACATTGGAAGCATGCCGTGACCATCCTGGACGATAGAACTGGCAAGTAGTACGGCAAAAGGAACGGTCCCCTGAGCATACAATGTGACAAAAAACAGATGGGGACCGGATTCCGGGATGATTCCAAGAAGACAGGCAACAAGAATTACAAGAAGCGCATTAGCCTGAATGTACCCCTCCAAGTGCAACTGGTTTGTGATAATGTGAGCAACCAGAAGCGCCCCGAGGGTCCATAGGAAAATGCTTCGTCCATGTTTGAGAACTACATGTTTCCAGAGATGTTCCTGCAAGAAATGTTCGGGGACGGTGGTTGTGATAAAGAGCCCGCCCAATCCGGCAATCAATAAGGTTATGCGCTTCCAATCCCAAACCTGCGGTCCGATTGACCCAATGGCTATACCCAGCACAAACAACAGTAGAGCCACACTCAAAACGCCTCTGGCCAAGGATAGGTGCCGCCATTGCATGAAGACATTATCTTTTGGAAAACAATCGCAGAATTCCGACTCATGAACTTCAAGTTGACGGCACGCCTCAAACCTCGTTTCGACCCGCTTTGATACGACCATATCTGTTAACCAACCAACTCCGAAGGCGATAATAACAAGAATCGCGGTCAGAAGAAGAGCTTTTTCGGGGAAAAGCGCCAACATTACAAATGCTTCGTCGCCGCTGGTAGCAATCATGGCTGCGACCAGCGCTCCAAATGACACAACCCGATGAGAGAACATGGCGACGACTGCAAAAGCACCCATACAGCCGGGAGTGGCGCCAAGGACAACTGCAAGAAGATACTGCGTCCACCTGCGCTTTGCTAAGCTGTTTTGCCATGACCCTCTGGTTATGACATTAACGTACTCGATAACAAGCATCATCAGCAAAACAAAGCCTGTAATCATCACCGCAGTGTTCAAGCTGTCAATCATGTCACCGGGCTCCCTCGTAGGGTCTTTTCAGACTGCCGCGACATCTCTCAATCCTCTTTCCCGGCGCTAATCACTACAAATGATCCTTGACCATAGCCACTAACTACAGGTTCAACTTTCTCGATCTCATTCAAAGGATGAAAAGTGGTTTGGACAACGTTGAAATGTCCAAAACTGGCTCGCCTAAGGTGTGAAACGATCTCATCGACCGAGTAAAAAGTGGCGATCCTGTAAAACTCACTATCCCTCTTTTTCTTTTCATACAGCTTACCAAGCAGGGAATCGCTATCGACAAAGCCTACGATAAAATGTCCTGTGCGTCTTAATACTCGGCGGGCCTCACGACAGGCAGCATCAATGTCGTCAAGAAAGCAGACTGTCGTAACCATGAGAACAAAGTCGAACTGTTCATCCGCGAATGGAAGGCTCTCGGCGACACCGCCAACAACCTCGATCCCCCTGTGTTTTGCGATTTCACGCATACGAGAGGACGGTTCAACTCCGAATTCGACACACAACGGGGCAGCAAAACGGCCTGTTCCCACGCCGATTTCGAGCCCCTCTCCGCTTTTTGGCAATTGCTCCCTAACCGCCTGGAGTTCCGAATAGTAGGCGAAATGGTTCTTCTCGAACCATTCCTCATACTCCGCTGGGTGTCTTTCGAATGGTTCAATTCTTGCCACAACTGCGGGTTGCCTTCCTACTCTTGAAGAATCGACGCGATAGAGGTGAAACTCACCTCGCTTATCTCTTTCACCCGGAGGTCTTGCAGGCAGCATGCATTATCTTGGCATTGAAGTACTTCTGATCCGATGTATAGTGACATCTCTTGTACTTCTTGCCGCTGCCGCACCAGCAGGGACTGTTGTGTCCAAGATTCACAGCAGACTTGGGAGGACGATTAAAAAGCTTATCAAAAAATCCCATGACAGATTCTTTCAACAGCCACCCCAAATAACAGTACGCGGGCTGGCTGTTCTGAGCGATGGTTCCTTTGCAAGAGGAGTGTATCCGTAATTGCTGTCCTTTGAGACTCAACCACCGCGAGTGAAAAGCACTTGATCGCAGGTCCAGCAAGCCTGCTCTTTCAGAGGCTTGTTACGGTCGACGTCCTTGTCGCACAGGTACATGACGCCGTCATCACCGATGTAAACCCTCATGGGTCTGGCGCTTTCGTGCAAAATGCCTTCACCCAGCTTCGGCTTCTCTTGTTTCTTCTCAGTCATAACAGTTACCTCCATAGTGTATTGTTGCATCGTAATAGGGTACAGAGTTGTGTATCATTCGCGATCAACCTTTAGTGCTAGTAGTTCATGGGCCGAGGACCAGTTCCTTCCGATCCGGCCAGGTCAATCATCAACTGGTTGTAATCTCCACGGCTGGTCTCGACAAACACGCGCGTGTTGCCAACTACAACCACCGAGTATTTACCACCCCAAACTATCCAACCCATGAGCGGTTGCCAGTCCCTTTCTGACCTGTCATCAAGTGCCTTTAAGAATTCGCGGGAGCTTTCATTTTGCTGCACGCACAGTCTAGCGCTCTTCATCAGGTCCTCCGGCAATTCACCAACCTTTCGAATAACCTTGCCATCGTCAGAGAACTGACCGGCTGCGACAACTCCCTTGATCTTCATTAACCTATCAAGTCCTATCATTGTATCATCTCCTTCTCTATCGTTTGAGCGGACTGAACGCATATTCCATGCCAAGACAATCACCCACAACCAGAGTAACGCCCTAACGCACTGATATACAACTTCTTACGTTAGACATATTACCGATAAGACACCGACGGTTAAGAGTAGCTAATGGCATGAAACGTGCACATACGCACGATACGACACGGTCTACCGTGCGTTTGTGCAATACCATCTCCTGAAAGCTATCGGTGTCACTCTAAGGGTATTTTCAAGCCAAGCTTCTTGATTTTTCTGTAGAGAGTCGACGGATTGATGGCAAGGTCTTTAGCAGTTTCCGTGCGGTTCCAGTTGTGTCGTTTCAGGGCTGCCATTATGAACAAAGATTCCATCTCCTTCATAGTGCTGGCTATCTCAACAACTGGGATGGCCCCTCTTGCCTGAAGGTTCTCCGGCAGATCTTCCGGTTTAATGACTCCCCCGGGGCTAAGTACAAAGGCGTGTTCAATAATGTTTTCGAGCTCTCGGATATTGCCCGGGTAGTTGTATGCCATTAGAAGCTTGAGGGCTCGTGATGAAATGCCTGAGATATTGGTTTGACGCAGTCTGTTGAACCGCTGGACAAAATGATCCGCCAGCAGTGGTATATCCTCTCGCCTTTCCCGCAATGGAGGAAGCGAGATTCTGATGACGTTGATACGGTAAAACAGGTCCTTCCTGAATTGCCCTTCAGAGACAAGTTTGTCAAGTGACCTGTTGGTGGCAGCTACAACTCTCACGTCGGCCACAACAGATTGAGTACTCCCCAGAGGCTCAAAGGTCTTTTCCTGCAGAACCCTGAGCAACTTAACCTGCATTGCCGATGAAACATCGCCAATCTCATCCAGTAGCAAGGTACCTTTCTCGGCGAGCGCGAAGCGACCCTTCTTGTCTTTCTTGGCATCGGTAAACGCACCGGCTACATATCCGAACAGTTCAGATTCGAGGAGTGTGTCGGGAAGAGCGCCGCAATTAATGCTTATGAATGGTCCTCGTTTTCTGGAACCAAGGCTGTGTATTGCGCGCGCGATCAACTCCTTGCCGGTTCCACTTTCTCCTTCGATCAATACAGTGCTTCCGCTTTGCGCTATCGCAGGGAGAAGATGGAAGATGTCCAGCATTTTCCGGCTGCGGCTGATCATATTCTCATACGTATACCTCGCCTCGAACTCCCCTTGCACTTGCCTGACCAGATCGAGGTCTCGAAAGGTTTCCACGCCACCTATAATCCGACCATGCTGGTCTCTCAGTAACGCCGTAGATATACTAATAGGAATAAGCTTACCTTCCCTATTGGTGATACAGACAGGCTGATTGATAACCGGTTTCTCTGTAGCCATGGTCCGTTTCAAGGCACAGTTGCCGTTACATATATCAGTCCGGAAAATCTCCGCGCAAGTCTTTCCAATCGCTTCCTCAGCCTTGAAGCCGGTAATCCGTTCTGCTGCTTTATTGAGAAAGGTTATCTTCCAGTCCATATCGACGGCGAAAACACCGTCCGATATACTGTCCACAACGGTCAACAATTTCCTGCAGAGATCTTCTTTGGAAGGCAAGTGCTTCATCTTTCCGGTATTCCTGCTGACGATTTCGAGTAGCCATTCCTCATATCTCAATAACCGTCCCGACTCCCCCCTGGATGTACATATCCGGATACATGGACTTGATCTCCGGTATGTGCTGAGTGCAATGAGTAGGACAAACGGAATGCAAATCCTTAATCAATCCGAACTCATTGAATCCATGCAAGCCACCGATCAACATGTACGGTTTCCCAAACTG
>DAOVOW010000178.1 GCA_030629485.1 bacterium | reverse complement strand
CCCTACTACTCTCGTGTTCTCGGGGGAGCAAGGAACTGGCCCCGGCGCCGGAGGATATCATCGGTGCACACACCTCGGGTGTGATCTCCCGCGATGGCGATATCCGAGTACGGTTCGTGCATGACAGGGTTGACACCAGTGAGGTCAATACGCCGCTTGAGCACTCACCGTTCGAGTTCGAGCCGCGCATCGATGGGGTAACGCTGTGGAGCTCCCGCAACACGCTGGAGTTCCGGCCGTCCGAGCGGTTACCGGCCGGTCAGGAGTACACCGTCACTGTTCGGTTGACGGAGATCATCGCACCGAGACCACAGCCGGAGTGGTTCCGCTTCACAGTGACAACCATGATGCAGTCGTTCGATATCCGCGTGGACGGTTTGCAGGTGGTCGATACAAAAGATCCATCGCTGCAGCAACTGAACGGGCGCCTGGTCACCGCCGATGCCGAATACAAGGCCGGTGTAGAGAAGATTCTAACGGTGGAGCAGGAAGGACGGGCACTGAACGTCCGTTGGCGGCACGCCGACAACCAGCGTGTCCATATCTTTGTTGTCGACAGCATCCTCAGGGGCGAGGATTCGTCAATGGTTATCCTGGCCTGGGACGGCAGCACCATCGGTGTAGATAATCAGGGAACCAGGGAGATCACCGTATCGCCCGTGAACACCTTCACCGTTACCCAGGTGCGAGCGGTGCAGGAGCGGGAGCAATTCGTGGAAGTGCGATTCAGTGACCCTCTCCTGAAAGATCAGGATCTGCGCGGGTTGGTCACGATTGCCGGGGTGCGTCGGCCTCGGTTCACAATCGATGGCTGTATTTTGCGTGTTTACAATCCAAACCAGTTTGTGGGTGAGATTGAGGTCAGTATCGCCACTGGTGTGCAGAACAGCTTGAGACAAAAACTGCGCCAGGCGGTCTCTCGGCAGGTGACCTTTCAGGAACTCAAGCCGCAGATACGCTTTATCGGCAAAGGTGTGATTATCCCCGGCACTCAGGGACTCACCATCCCCATCGAGGCGGTCAACCTGCGCGCGGTTGTGGTGGAGGCGACTCCGATTGTCGAGGGGAGCATGCCGCAGTTCTTGCAGGTAAGCAATCTGAACGGTGGACGTGAGTTGAAACGGGTCGGCCGTGTCGTCTGGAAACAGACAGTACCATTGGACCTTGTCGCGGGACGCGCCAATGAATGGATTCGTTATGGGCTTGACGTCCGCCCGCTCCTGGAGAACCACCCGGCCGGATTGTATCACCTCAAGCTCAGCTTCAAACGACGGCACATCATGTATCCCTGCCCGGACGCCGAGGACGATTGGCGGGAAAACCAATTGTGGCAGAGCAACTGGGATGATCCGCTGGAAAGTTCCAACTGGGATGCTTTGGAGAAGAGCGAGGGGTTCAGTTGGCGCGAGATGCGCGACCATCGCAACGACCCCTGTCATCCGGGTTACTATCAGGGTTACTACGCCAACCGTCTTACTGTCTCGCGCAACGTGCTGGTGTCAAACATCGGTTTGATCGCAAAACTGGGAACCAACGATTCCGTCTTTGTGGCGGCTACCGACATCGGATCGACTGAACCGCTGGGTGGCGTTGACCTCACGATTCTGGACTACCAGCAGATAAAGGTGGGACGGGCGACCACGGACGGTGAGGGGATGGCGACAATCGAGGTGAGTCATAAACCGTTCCTGCTGATAGCCAGACGAGGCGGCCAGACCGGGTATCTCCGGTTGGCCGACGGTTCGGCGTTGTCCGTCAGTCACTTCGATGTAGCCGGAGAGACCGTTACCAGCGGATTCAAGGGTTTTTTGTATGGCGAACGCGGCGTGTGGCGTCCGGGCGATTCTCTGTTTCTGACGTTTATCCTGATGGAGCAGGACGAACGGTTACCCCGGAACCATCCGCTGAGATTCGAGCTTCATGACTCACGAGGTCAGTTGGTAACCTCGTCCACAAGAAAACTGTCCGAGAGCGGATTCTATGTCTTCAAGGTGGCCACGTCACCGGATGCTCCGACCGGCAACTGGACGGCGCGGGTAAGATTAGGCGGAGTCAGTTTTGAGAAGAAGCTGAAGATTGAAACCGTCATGCCCAACCGTCTGAAGATAAACCTGAGCTTCGGTGACGAGGTCGAGAGCCTGAGCGGCAAGACGCTGACCGGGAATCTATCGGCCAAATGGTTGCACGGCGCTCCTGCCAGACAACTGAAATCAGATATCGAAGTCACTTTTACGTTCTCGCGAACCCGGTTCGATGATTATAACGAATACATGTTCGTGGATCCGGTGACCCGGTTCAGTCCGGAGAGCCACATGTTGTTTGAGGGCACTCTCGATGATGAGGGCGTCACCGCCTTTTCTTCAGAGGTGAACGTTGCCAAGACTGCGCCCGGAATGTTGAACGCCAACTTTCGGACGCGCGTGTTCGAGCCGGGCGGCACCTTCAGTGTCGATTACTTTGGATTGCCGTACCATCCGTTCGACCAGTATGTAGGCATCCAGGTGCCGAAGGGTGACCGGCGAAGGGGCACGCTCTTGACGGACACTGTCCATACTGTCAGGCTGGTGGCGGTGGACAAGGCCGGGCAGCCGGTAGTCTCAGGCCGGGTCGAAGTGAAGATGTACAAGATCAAGTGGCGTTGGTGGTGGCACAAAGGAAGCGACTCACCCGCCGACTACCTCGGTCGCACCGGATATGAACCGATCAAAGTCGACACCGTTCAGATCGAGCGGGGTCAGGCCGTATGGCAGTTCTCTGTCGATTACCCTGACTGGGGTCGTTTCCTGATCCGAGCTCGAGATCTTGACGGTGGCCACCAGACCGGTAAGATCGTTTATATCGACTGGCCCGGTTGGGCGGGGCGGGCGCGCAAGGATACACCGGGCGCAGCCAACGTGCTCACTTTCTCATCGGACAAAAGCAGCTACACCGTCGGCGAGACGATAGTTCTTACGGTACCGACCGGACAGGCCGGCCGCGCCCTGGTCAGTATTGAGTCGGGCAGCAGGATAATCAGGGCTGACTGGATCGAAGCAAGCGAAGAGGAGTCACGATTCGAGTTCACCGCCACCGAAGCAATGGCGCCGAATGTGTATGCGCATGTGACATTCGTACAGCCGCATCTGCAGGCGGGCAACGACCTGCCTATCCGTATGTACGGGGTTATCCCGATCAGTGTCGTCGATCCGCGAACCCAACTGGCCCCACGGATCACTGCGCCTGATGTCCTGGCGCCGTCAGACACGGCGGAGTTTGCCGTCAGCGAGGCCAACGGCCGGCCGATGACCTACACCGTGGCTATTGTCGATGAAGGCCTTCTGGACCTGACGCGATTCCAAACCCCTGATCCGTGGAGTCATTTTTACAAGCGTGAAGCGCTCGGGGTCAAGACCTGGGACCTATACGATCTTGTGGTCGGCGCCTTTGGCGGCAAGCTTGAGCAACTTCTGGCTATCGGCGGCGGTGAGTCGGCCTTTGCGGCCAACGGGGGCAGGAAGGCCATTCGCTTTACTCCCATGGTCCGCTTTCTGGGACCATTTGTCCTTAAGAAGGGGGGAACACGGACTCATCGGGTCGATATCCCACAATATGTCGGTTCGGTTCGGATGATGGTGGTAGCCGGTCAGGACGGCGCTTTCGGTTTCACCGAGGAAACCCGTCCCGTCCGGCGCCCCCTGATGATTCTCGGCACGTTACCCCGCGTTCTCGGCACCAATGAGACGGTCGATCTTCCCATCTCCGTGTTTGCCCTCGAGCCTTCGGTCAAAGATGTCACCTTGAGCGTGGAGACATCGGGTGCTCTCGATATTGAGGGGGAATCAACCAAGCGGGTGACCTTTGCCGCTATCGGTGATCAGACGATTACGTTCAAGCTGAAGGCCGGTTCGGAGCCGGGTATCGCGTCAGTTGTTATGCGGGCCAGGGGAGGGGGAGAGACGGCTGAACAACGGATTGAAATCGATGTCCGGGCGCCCGGATTTCCTGTTGTGGAAGTCATCAATCAGATCGTCGATCCGGGCGAATCATGGACGCAAAGAATCGCCTGCCCCGGTGCGCCCGGCACTAACGAAGTGATGCTGGAAGTCTCACGGGTACCGCCGTTGAATCTGGGCAAGCGTCTGAGATACCTGATCAGGTATCCTCATGGCTGTGTTGAACAAATCACTTCGGCGGTCTTCCCGCAGCTTTACCTGAGTTCACTGTTGGAGCTGTCATCCTCGCAGGAGGATGCAATCCAGCGCAATATCAGGGCGGCTATTCGGAAGTTGCCCAGGTTTCAGACATCGACCGGTGGTTTTGGTTTCTGGCGCGGTGCGTACTCCCCGGATGACTGGTGTTCCAGCTACGCCGGACATTTTCTCCTCGCCGCGTCGCAGGCTGGCTACACACTCCCCACGGGTGTTCTCGAGCAATGGACAAAGTATCAACGCAAGACAGCGCTTTCATGGGTGCGCGGGCATTATCGATCCGAGTTGACTCAGGCCTATCGATTGTACACCCTGGCTCTCGCCGGCGAGGCCGAACTGGGTGCTATGAACCGCTTGAAAGAAGAGCTGTCGCTGCCCGCTGCCGCCCGCTGGCGGTTGGCGGCCGCCTATCAACTGGCCGGCCAGCCGGAAGTCGCCGAGGAGCTCGTGCGCGACTGTTCGGTGACATTTGAAGATTACCGCGAACTCACCGGCACCTATGGCTCTACTCTGCGCGACAAGGCGATGGTGCTGGAGACTCTTTGTCTGCTCAAACAACTGGATCGGGCAGCCCCGCTGGTTTTGGATATGTCGGAAGAGCTGTGTGCCGACAAGTATCTGAGTACACAGACGACAGCCTATGCCCTGATCGCCATGGCGCGTCACGCCGGCATTACGAATACCGGCGACGACTGGGGATTTCAGTTCAGTTGGAATGACGGACCCGACAGCGTGGTCGCAGGGTCAGCGCCGATGGTGCAGATTCCGCTCGACATCGGAAGCGACACCACCGGGGTGGTAACTTTGACAAACAGTCTGAGGAGACCTTTGTATTCCCGACTGATCCTCGAGGGCACTCCTCCGGCCGGTCGTGAACGGGCCGCCGAGAACGGCCTGAAGATCAGCGTAGAGTACAAGTCAGGAGACTGGACTGCTCGGGGAGCTCCTACTCTGGATCAGGGTTTTGATTTCACCGCCGAGATTACAGTAACCAACACCGGGCGCGTGGGCCGATAT
>DAOVOW010000031.1 GCA_030629485.1 bacterium | reverse complement strand
CCCGACTTCTCGAATCGCTCATACATAAGGACCAGGCCGGCGCCAAAGAGCATCGAAAAGATAGCCATCATTTTCTGAAGGAATAGGACCGAGGCGAATTTGTACGTCAGAAGGTTGAGGCCGGCAAAACCCCCGACCAGAGAGGGATTGTAGAAGATCACATGAGGCAGGGCAAAGAACTCGATATTGATGACCAGGATACCCAGCACGGCCACCCCTCGGAGAACATCGACAGCAGCTATGCGCTCGCTACGATTCACGGGCGCCGCAACAGTAGACTGTATAGCCATCCCTGACAGTTCGATTTGTTCAGACATTCATCTATCCTCCACGTATTAGCAGCAGAGCAATTCTCCCGCCATGCCTTCCTGCGGCGAGCTACCTTGACCCGACAGTGTACGACTCGCTAAGATGGCGCTGCCATGTCGGTGGTCAAGGTAAAAGGTGTGCAAAATGCCTGGGATGTCGCCGCGCTGGGGGACAATGCTAATCATGGAAGCCGCTAACAAGAGCGTTCGAATCAGTGACAGGCAAACCAAAGGGGCGAGGTCGCAGAGTAGGTTGACCGGACTATTAAATCACCAGCAAAACTCCTGTCAGTTATTGTTATGTATGCACACACATACACACACCCTGGATTTTTAGCCGGGGCGTATGTCAAGAATAAAGCGGGCCTTACGTGACGAGTTCCGCAACTGGGTGAAAGAGAATTCTCCGGCGTACTGGGGTTCACATTGCCACTTGCTGAATTGGCAGAGGATCGTCGTGGATTACCCAAGCCGTGAACCAGTACCTTCCGGCTTGCCAAGGGCGGATAACGGGTTTCCGTTGTCGTGACGGCGGAAACAAAGCCTCTTCCTGCCGTATAAGCTGTATTAGCCTACCACCTCTGATAGTGCCTGGCTTGGGAGCCGAGTGTCGACAAATGGGGCGTTAAGATGATGGAACACCTTGCTGTCCCGCACCAGTATTTACATTTGCCTTGATATCTTGGAATCGCCAGTGTATGTTCCCTTGTAAAACTGATCACGTTTTGCGGTCAGGAAGCGATGCCCTTTAGTAGTGTGTACAACCTCCCGCCGAACGATGCAGACTCAAACCAAATGTCCTGGCTATCAGCCAAGACACTGAGACGAGGACGACCTGTGACAGATAGCGGATTCAACCCATATGAGATGGCCCAGGCACAGTTTGACAGCGGGGCCGAAGTCCTGGGCCTTGATAGGGGAGCACGCGAGATTCTTCGCGTGCCTTTGAGGGAATATCAATTCAGTATCCCGATTCGGATGGATGACGGAAGTGTTGGTGTCTACCGCGGATTCCGTGTCCAACACAACGATGCCCGCGGACCGTGCAAAGGCGGGATTCGCTTCCATCCCGCCGAAACGATTGATACGGTTCGTGCCCTTGCAATGTGGATGACCTGGAAATGCGCAGTCGTGGATATACCGCTTGGTGGCGGTAAGGGCGGCGTAGTATGTGATCCGCATAATCTAAGCATGAGGGAACAAGAACAGATTTGTCGCGGATGGGTGCGTCAGTTGGCAAAGAACGTCGGCCCGGTAACTGATATACCAGCACCGGATGTGATGACCAGCTCACAACACATGTTGTGGATGTTGGACGAGTTTGAGCACATTTGTGGCGGTCATTATCCGGGATTCATCACCGGCAAGCCGGTTGGGATGGGCGGCTCCCTGGGACGCACCGAAGCGACCGGGTATGGTGTAATTTTTACGCTTCGGGAGGCGCTCAGGGAACTCGGCATCGACCCCGACAAAACGACGGCATCGGTGCAGGGCTTCGGCAATGTAGCTCAGTTTGCCATCGAACTATATCAGCAGATCGGCGGCAAGGTCATTTGCGTCTCTTGCTGGGACCAGGCAGACCAACAAGCCTATTCATTCTCCAATCCTGAAGGCATTGATCTCAAGGCTTTGAAAGGGATAACGAACAGGTTTGGTGATATAGACAAAGCTAAAGCCAAGGAGTTGGGCTGCGAAATTCTGGACGGTGAAGCGTGGCTGGGGCAGGATGCGGATATACTGATTCCAGCGGCTCTGGAGAATCAGATCACCGGCGAAAACGTTGAGAGAATCAGCAAAAAGGTGAAGATCATCGCCGAAGGGGCCAACGGTCCCACAACCCCTGAGGCGGACCACGCTATCCAGAGTCGCGATATTTTCGTGATCCCTGATTTTCTTGCGAATGCCGGTGGTGTCACCTGCAGTTACTTTGAGCAAGTGCAGTCCAATGCCAATTACTATTGGGAGAAGGATGACGTTCTCAGTCGCCTGGATCTGAAAATGACGGCCGCTTTCGCTGCCGTTAGCGAACTTTCGCGCAAACGCAAACTGTACATGCGTGATGCTGCTTACGTAATTGCAGTTGACCGTGTTGCCCAGGCTTGTCGCGATCGCGGCTGGGTGTAAGACGGTTATTGTACGGCCCGAGATCCTGAATGAATAGTCCGGAGAGGTACGGTGCCACAGAAAATTCCAGTACTCTCGGTCACAGATATACCTCGGTTTGACCGACACTTCTTTGGCGGCGAACATGTTATTTCGCGTATCGGCGGTGGCGCCATAGGCGGAAAGGCCTCGGGACTGGCCTTCGCTGACACTGTACTACAGAAGAACCTACCGGGAGGAAGTTACCAAGGCATCACGGTCTCGATACCCCGGTTTGTCGTGATCGGCACCGATGTTTTCGACGCCTTTTTAGAGAGAAATGATCTCGGAGAAGTCGCTCAGAGCGACACTTCCGATGACCGCATCGGCATGGCTTTCCAGCGTGCCGAATTCCCTGCCGAATTCGCCGGAGATTTGCGCGGACTGGTTTCAACGGTACATGCCCCTCTGGCGGTCAGGTCCTCGAGCATGCTTGAAGATGCCATGTATGAGCCATTTGCAGGCGTATACGGCACCAAGATGATTCCTAACAACCAGCCTGATACCGACACCCGCTATCGCAAGTTGATTGATGCCATCAAGTTTGTATACGCGTCTACTTTTTTTCGCGGGGCTAAAAGCTACCTGTCAATTACCAGGCAGGGAACGGCCCAGGAGAAAATGGCCGTGATAATCCAGGAAGTGGTTGGGCTCCGTCATCGGGATCGCTTCTACCCCAATGTCTCAGGTGTGGGTCGTTCTTACAATTTCTACCCTGTCGGTCACGCACAGCCGGAGGAAGGTGTGGTCGATCTTGCTCTTGGTCTGGGCAAAACGATTGTGGATGGCGGACGTGTTTGGACTTACAGCCCTGCTTTTCCGCAGGCCGGTCCCCCGTTCACAACCGGAGAGATGCTCAGTAATACTCAGACTGACTTCTGGGCCGTGAATATGGGCAAGCCACCGACTTTCGACCCCATGAAAGAAACCGAGTATCTCATAAAGGCTGACATCAAAGACGCGGAATCAGATGACTCCATTCGCCTGGCTGCTTCCACCTATCAACCCCAGAATGACCGTATCGTAATGGGTACCGGGGCCGATGGACCTCGAATTCTCAACTTCGGCCCGCTGCTTCAACTACACGAAGTGCCCTTTAACGACCTGGTGACAATGTTGTTACAATCATGTCAGCAGGCTCTGGACGTGCCGGTCGAAATCGAATTCGCCGTCACTACAGATCGAACATCCGAGGGTTACAGTGTGAGATTCGGTTTTCTCCAGGTCAGACCAATGGTGGTCTCGTCAGCCACCGTAGACATAACGGACGACGAACTGGAGGGCGACCGGAGTCTGTTGGCCTCGGAGCGAACTATGGGTAATGGCGTTGTCGATAACCTGACCGATATTATATATGTAAAACCCGACTTGTTCGGTAAAGAGCATACACGGACTGTCGCGGCAGAAATCGATGAATTGAGCAAGCGAATTTCGGATGACAGCCGAGGCTACGTTCTCATTGGCTTTGGACGTTGGGGCAGTTCGGACCCGTGGCTCGGAATACCGGTTGACTGGGGCAGTATAGGTGGCGCACGAGTTATTGTCGAGGCGACCCTCCCCGACATGGATGTAGAACTCAGCCAAGGCTCTCATTTCTTTCACAACATCACCAGCTTGCAGATTCCGTATTTGTGTGTGCGCCACTCGAACCGGTTCAAAATCGACTGGTTGTGGTTGGAGTCTCAGCCAATCGTTGCCGAAACGAAATTCGTTCGCCATGTTCGCCTTGCAGCGCCGTTGACGGTTAAGATAGATGGCCGCGGCCGAAAGGGAGTAATTCTGCGATGAATCCATCCGAGAGAAATCAGGGCGGTTATCAGGATGTCAAAAACCTGCTGCAACAGTTGCAGGAAAGGGCTAGGGAGTTAAACTGCCTTTACCGGGTAGAGGAGGCGCTCGGTGATCCCAGAGCCACCATCGCTGATATCTGCTCCGAAATCATAAAGGCTATACCGGCGGGCTGGCAGTACCCTGAGGTATGCGTTGCCAGAATAAGGATCGACGATAATAGTTTCTCTTCCCCGAGTTTCTCAGAATCTGATTGGGTACAAAGAGCCGATATCCTCTCAGGAGATGTAAAGGTTGGCGACATCTGCGTTTACTATACCCGGGAGATGCCGGAGCGGGACGAAGGTCCATTCCTTAGGGAGGAATCCAAGTTGATTCAGACGATCGCCGATCGAATCGGCCATCGTATCATGCACCATAGATTACGTGCCATATTGGACCAGACCGAGGACGGGGCAAAGGCCAGTGAGTCCGAGCATAAGGGTGAGTGGCAGGTGGTCGTGCAAATGCTGAAACAGACAGACCGTAAGCTGTATCTAAGCGTCTCTCGAAAAATGCTCAATCATCTCTGCTGGAGCGGTATTGAGGAAGCTGACCAACTCATGAAGACATTCACCCCGGATCCTCATGAAACCGATGTCGATATGATGGAAGACATGAATCAGCCTCACCAGCGGCGCTCGATTGGGTATTCCTCGGAACTATGTAAGTCGGTTTTCAGGATTGCATTTGAAAACCTTGCCGATAGGGATATCCTGCGTCTTATTCAGAAATGGATTCAGGAGGACAAGCTCGCCTTTCTGGTCCAGGTCGTCAACCGCAATCTTTCGCTCTCCGAAGTGGCCGACGCCATTCGCCGGTATCACTACCTTGCAGAAAACGAACCTGAAATCGAATCGCCAAATAAACGTGGTATCGAAGTCTCCCTGATCAGGCGGTTTCTTTCAGACCAGCTACCGTATATCAACGTAGCCAAGCAGTTCATCGAAGTGCATGATTTCTTCGAGCTTATCGGCAATGTTGTATACTCATCTGAGAGTCACGGAAAACTCGGCGGCAAAAGCGCGGGCATGTACCTGGCCTCTCAAATCCTGAAGCACAAAGCAGCCGACAACGAACTGCTGACGGAGGTCAAGATTCCGAAAACGTATTATGTCACTTCGGACGTGCTCCTCCAGTTCATGCACTTCAACAACTTCGATGAAGTTGTTGAGCAAAAATACAAGCCGATTAGCCAGGTGCGGTTCGAGTATCCGCATATAGTACAGACGTTCAAGAATGGCCGTTTCCCCGCTGAAATCGCGAAGAGCCTTTCCGTGGCCATGGATGACTTCGGTGAGCAGCCGCTGATAGTCCGAAGTTCCAGCCTGCTCGAGGACCGGGTCGGCGCTGCGTTTTCCGGGAAGTACAAGAGTCTGTTCCTCGCTAATCAGGGAACGAAGCAGCAGCGTCTCGAAGCCCTGATGGATGCCATCGCTGAGGTATACGCTTCCACCTTCGGTCCTGACCCGATAGAATACCGGACCGAACGAGGATTGCTCGATTTCGGAGAGGAGATGGGCATTCTCATTCAAGAGGTGGTCGGCACCAGAGTCGGCAAGTACTACCTGCCATCATTCGCCGGCGTAGCCTTTAGTCGCAACGAGTTTCGCTGGTCCCCTCGGATCAAAAGAGAAGACGGGCTGATCCGCTTGGTACCGGGATTGGGAACGCGTGCCGTAGATCGATTGAGTGATGATTACCCGGTCCTGATCGCGCCCGGACAACCGGGTCTGCGCGCCAGTTCCACTCCTGACGAAGTCGTACGCTATTCGCCGGCCAACCTGGACGTCATTAATCTGGAAACCAACTCTTTTGATACAATCCCGCTTCGAGAGTTTGTCCGCGAGGTCGGTGACCAGCTTCCTACAATCGAGTATATAGTATCGCTTTTCAAGGAAGATCGCATTCGCTCCGTATCAGCGCTCACAGGTGTGACGGATCAGAATGACGAACTTGTCGTTACGTTTGAGGGATTGATCTCGCGAACGCCCTTTGTCAGCCAGATCAAGGCGATTCTTGATACACTCGAGAGTACGATGGGCATGCCGGTTGATATTGAGTTTGCCCATGATGGCCGTGATTTCTACCTGCTGCAATGTCGGGCACAGAGCTATTCCAAAACAAGCACTCCAGCGCCCATACCCAAAGGCACTCCAAGAGAGCAGGTTGTATTCACCGCCAACAAGTACATCTCAAACGGCAGCATTCAAAACATCACTCACATTGTGTACGTGGACCCTCAAAAGTACAGTGATCTACCTGACCGGGCGTCTATCCTCGCTGTCGGTCGAGCCGTCAGCTTCCTCAACAAAGTGCTGCCGAAACGGAAATTCATACTGATGGGACCGGGTCGGTGGGGTAGTCGCGGTGACATCAAGCTGGGTGTCAGCGTTACTTACTCGGACATCAACAATACCGCCGCTTTGATCGAAATTGCGCGCAAGAAAGGTAACTACGTACCTGATCTGTCTTTCGGGACTCACTTTTTCCAGGATCTGGTTGAAGCGGACATCCGTTATCTGCCATTGTATCCCGATGAAAAGGACATAGTGTTTAATGACCGCTTTCTGGCCGGTTCAGAAAACCTCTTGCCTGAACTCGCCCCCGATTTCGCTGAACTGAAAGACACGATTCGTCTGATAGAAGTACCCAAAAGCGCATCCGGACGGGTGCTGTGTATTCATATGAACGCCGATCTCGAAGAAGCCATCGGGTTTCTTGCCTACCCGAGCCAGGAATCGGTTTCAACTCCGGCTCAGGTTGAGTCTAAACCGGTTCTCCAGGAGCATTTCTGGCGATGGCGGTTGTATATGGTGGAGTGCATCGCGCGTCAGATAGACCCGCATAGATTCGGAGTCGTTAATCTCTATGTCCTCGGCAGCACCAAGAGCGCCACGGCCGGACCCTCCTCAGATATAGACATTCTTGTTCACTTCAGAGGATCGGATGAACAGCTCGACCTCCTTCGCAACTGGCTTGAGGGATGGAGTCTCTGTCTGGCTGAAACAAACTACTCGCAGACTGGTTATCGCACCGGCGGGCTCCTGGATGTCCATATCGTTACCGACGAAGATATCGCCAACAACACAAGCTGGGCTGCGAAAATCGGAGCCATCACCGACGCCGCACGACCGCTGACACTCGGGGAATCGAACGAAGACTAACTCAAATCAGAGTTCGGGACGCTCTCTTTAGATCCTCGGGATCAAACCGAATCACCGCTAATTCAGGACCATCGTGAGCGGCTGTGAACATGTGTGTTCGACCGATTTGATCGCGCCATGATCCGGTGATCCTTGCTGATTCATGAACGTGTCCATGCAATGTCAACAACGGCTGTCTATCTTCTATAAGCCGTCTGACGGCTATTGAGCCGATGTGCAGATCCAGGGGTACATGGTCTACCATCTTTCCATCAAGGGCTGCCCGGTCCAGTTTTGTCTGGTATGGGGGGGTGTGAAATAGCATTATGGTCGTCGTCATCTCTTCGTCAGCGGCCAGAGCCTCCAAGTCTTGAGCGATAGTCCGATATCAAGTACGACGTCTCGCCGGTTCTACGGTGCGGAAACCCTTTTCCGGCGAGACACAACCGGGGTCCGTGAATCGAGAGACATCGTACCGCTCCCAGTCCTTGAGTTGAAACGGCGACGGCGGCACAAAAGCGTACCCAATGATGCTGTACTTGCCCAGTATTGCTTTGGAGTTGTGAACGTACTCCCACAATTTATCGCTCTCTCGGTCACGGATGTCGTTCTCGCAGACGCGAGGTGATCTTCCCCCGAAAAAGTGGACACCCAGTTAAGTTAGGGTAGCCGTCCGTTCGAAGTCAAGCTGGCTTTGGTAGCCCAGGCTCGAATGACGGCGTTCCCGGTTGTAAAACACCTCAATATACTCAATGATTTTGGTCTTTGCATCTTCTCAAGTGGCGAACCGTTCATCGTAAATCAGCTCCGTCTTCAAGGTCCCAAAGAATGACTCCATCGGGGTGTTGTCCCAACAATCGCCCTTGCGGCTCATACTGCAGGTCATGCGATGGTCTTTCAATAGCTTCTGATAGTCATTCGCCGCGTACTGACTCCCACGATCCGAATGATGAAGCAGATCCGGCTTCGGACATCGCCGACCGATCGCCTGGTTCAAAGCGTCCAGCGACCTCTGGCAGTGGCCGTTGTGTTCGGATTGCTATCATCCACCTTCCTCACCCCGGTTTTGATTCCGGCGCTCTATGAGTGGTTCGCGCCAAAACCAGCGCTTCAGGTGGACTGATTGGAAGCAGAGGCTGGGGGAGTTTCCAGCCCATCTAACCGAGTACGTAGAGGCATTTTGTATGACCAAATCGTGACCAGTACAGTTGCACGTCATTGGTGTTTATTAGGGGATATAGGGTCAGAAATGCAGTGGGGGAGAATCGAATAGGCACGGCCTGGTTGATGCCCATATTCGCGTTGTGACACAAGGACTTTCACCCTATTGCAGCTATATTGTGACCGTTCTTTTAGGCCCATTTTCAGGTAACATGGTTCACTGTCACCCAGTCGAGAAAACCACCTTTGGCTATGCAATTCCTCTCCCTGGAGAGCAAGAAGACCAGCTGACTGAATCGAGCACCAGATGCTGTTCTTATCATCCACCCACTGCTCTTTCGGTCTCAACTCTTCTATGAATGCCGCAGAAACCCAGCAAATATCTCTCTTCCCTCGACCTCCACCGGTAAAGAAAAGGAACTTCCCGTCGGGCGAGACAAATGGTGGGCCTTCATTGATGATCTTCGAAATCATTTGACTGAGGTTGCCTGAGTATGATTCAATCTAATCATATAGTACATAACACATTGAAACCTATCGTTGTATTGATGTTTCTATCAAGTTACTGATGGGAGTTCGATCTCAAGTACTTAAGGTCTTGAATTCAGGATTATGACGAGCTGATAGTCAACTGCAAAGGCAGGGATTAAAGTGTTGTGTAAACAAAAAAAGGCGGTAGATTTCATAAAGAGTCCCCAAACAAGAACTGGTCGTAACAATGATTGGGTGACATTTGGATAGGAACTCAATGATTACAGATAGCAATCATCTTAAGAAAAGGATAACCGATGAAACGAATAATCCTGTATTCTTGCTTGGTTATGTTGCCTTTGGCGGCTGGAAATACAGAACAGTTTCAGAAAGTGAGTGATGAACTCACGGATGCTGAAAAGATCTATGGGTTGACGCTTTTCTGGCAAGAGGTTAATTATAATTTTGTGTACTTTGATCAGGTTCCGGATCTAAATTGGGATAGTACATTCAAAGCGTTCATACCACAGGTGCTGGCGACAGAAAACACCTATGACTATTACCGAACACTGCAATGCTTCGCCGCTCTTCTCAACGATGGTCATACCAGTGTAACGATGCCACAGCATTATTGGGATTCCCTGGATCGACCCAAGATCGGTTTGCTTGAGATGCAAGAGAATATATATATCACTAATGTTGACACATCCCTTAGAGGGATTATTCCAATAGGTTCCGAGGTTATAGCTGTCGATAAGATTCCCACGACAGAGTACATGGCCACAGAAGTTTTTCCGTATTTTTCCTCTTCAACCAACCATTGCAGGTGGTACTGGTGCGGATTTCGAATGTTGGCCGGATGGCGAGATACTGAAGTAGAATTGACATACCTTACACCGGCACGAGATACACAGGTGATCAGTTTGGTTCGAAACCGGGATGGACTTGAGTGGTACCCTCCTCTTGAGTACAGCGAAGGACTTACTGAGTTTCGCTGGTTGGATGACAGTCTTGCATATGTTGCCTTGAATAGTTTTCAAGACTATAAAGCGGTGGAAGAATTTGAAGGTTACCTGCCTGAGTTGAAGACAGCGCGTGGATTAATCATAGACCTTCGAGAGAACGGTGGTGGAAATACCGGAATAGGAACACGAATCCTTTCACATTTTACAACTGACACTCTTGTCGGGTCGACTTGGAAAACACGCGAACACCGTGGGGCTCATAAAGCCTGGGGGCGTTACGATACACTATCAACCTCGGAAAACAGAGCATACTTTGAAGGTAAGGCCTGGTACGAAGGATCGCTTCATAAACAGCCGCCCGCGGATAGTGTTATTCTCACTTATCCGGTAGTGATCTTGATGAATCATTGGACCGCATCAGCCGCAGAGGATTTCCTTGTTATGTGCGATCAGCTCAGAAACATCTCGCTCGTTGGGGAACCATCGAACGGTAGTACGGGGCAGCCGCTTCAATTTGATCTTCCTGGAGGAGGATGGGGTCGCGTTTGCGCAAAACGCGATACATATCCGGATGGTCGTGATTTTGTGGGAATAGGCGTACAGCCGGATATTCTTGTTGAGCCATCGCCCCAAGATGTGTTCTCAGACAATGACATAATCCTGCAACGGGCAGTCAGTCATTTGACTTCGGTATTGGAAAACGATTAGCTCGATAGTAAGGCTCCTATTATTGGGGTCTGGACTCTTTGAATCCAGATCGAAATATAGATAGGGACCGGGCTCTCACGCCTGATGCCAAAGTGGGGAAACACCTTTCCGAGCAAGACATAAAAAAACTGGCAGATTACATAGTCTACCTGAGCAGACAAGAATCACAGTAGAATCGATGTGCTTTCATGCGGGTCGCCGAATCGAGGTCCTTTAACTGTGACCAAATCGTGACCAGTACAGTTGCACGTCATTGGTGTTTATTAGGGGATATAGGGTCAGAAATGCAGTGGGGGAGAATCGAATAGGCACGGCCTGG
>DAOVOW010000069.1 GCA_030629485.1 bacterium | reverse complement strand
ATAAACTGCTTTAGCTCTTTGGCTCCACTAGAGAAGAAAAACCACTGTTCGACGCCTATCCCTAGCGCCGATGAATTCTCTGAAGTGGCCGCCACATATACGCCGCAGAGCTCGAGTTTATCAACAGGGTGGGAAAGATGCCTATCTCGTATGGTTTTTATGCGATCATGTAATTCAGAGAGCTCCGGCCAATCTAAAAAAACGGATTTCTTTAGCGCCCTACGACGGCCTGACGAAAAGCATCGCACGTATGATACGAGTGCTTGCGTATATAATGCGTGAGCCAGTGTAGAAGATTCCATCGCGAACTCCGGCGGTCCGAGTAGTAGTTTCAGTGAGTTAGCGCACCGCTCCAGATCCCATTCAATGGATAGCATAGCCTCCACGGCTTCTCGCTTCGGATGCTTGAAGTTAAAGGGTCTTGCGATATCGCTCATAAAACATACCAGTCATTATATGAATCCTCTACAAAACCTCTTGGCCGCAAACTTGTGGCATAACAACCCAGTGGGAGTAGTATACGGCAATTTCTTTAATCTGTCACACTATAAGATTAAGCTGTGATCAAAGATCTTAACCAATTGCAAACCAGGCCGGGTGGCCCACCCTTGCGGTGGGTTTCCAGGCTTGACTGGCGATACCGGAGAACGTAATTTATCAACATGCCTCGGCTGCGACACTACGCTCATTTGAGGTTGGCTATGTTTGTTGCCTTACGTTATTGTTAGGGTCTTCATGGAGTGGAGTTGGAGATTGATGGATACGAGGCATAGCAACATGTTCTCTGGAAACCCTGGGCCACCCGACGGACCTGCCCACCCTTCGAGTATGCTCATCCTCCGGTTGGGCGGCGCCCTCAAACTCGTTTGGGGGTGACCCTCCGATGAATCCTCGTCCCAAACAGGTCTGAGAAGGCCACCCGGGGCACCTTGGTATACAGAACGTCCTGGAATCGTCGTTGTGACGCGCGGAGCGCGAAGAACACATTCATGCTTCAAAAAACTGGCATCTCGTGAACTTTCCCCTATATTAGACGATAGAAGAAGAAAAGAGACACCCCGGTCAAAATCGATCCGGGGCTTTTGTGCTGTCTGAAAGGATGTGACGCGCTGGATACCAAGACACCTACGATTAACGCAACGCGTGCCCTGCCAAGAGTCCTGGAGCAGTTTCGGGACTACGCACCATTCCGCAAGCTGCTGGCGGCAATTGAAGAGTCGTCCTCAACTACCGTCACTGGCTTGGTTGGCTCGGCGTCCTCCTGTGTCATCCAGTCGCTCTCACACGATCTCCAACGGCCGATCCTGGTGGTGGCGTCGGATGCGGAGAGGGCCAACGACCTCTACGAGGACCTGCACTTTCTCATGGGTTCAGGTCGGGTCGGGCATTTCCCTTCGCGTCAGATTTTGCCGTACGATTTTCGTGCGCCGGTGGGAGAGATCATGGGTCGTCGGATTTCCACGCTGGCCGGGTTGCTGGAAGGTCGCTTGCCGGTGGTGGTATGTTCAATCAGGGCGCTCATGGAACCGACGATCTCGCGCCACCATCTGACCGAGAGCATGATCAGTCTGAAGGCCGGCGGGGAAGTTGACCTGGACGATCTGATGACGCGGCTGATCAGGTTGGGTTATCGTCGCGTCCCGGTGGTGGAAGAAGTCGGCGATATGGCCGTGCGCGGCGGACTGATCGATTTCTTCACGCCGGATTCCGACGCGCCGGTGCGGGTCGAACTGTTCGGAGATGAAATCGAGACTATTCGCGAGTTCGATGTCGCCACCCAGCGCACGTTGCGCAAGAGACAAGAGGTGCGGCTGCTGCCCAAGCGGGAGATCCCTATCACCCAGGAATCATTGGAGAGCTATCTCGAAATCCTGCCGGGGAAAGATGCTGATTACGTCCGGGCGCGTTATCTCAACGACCCGGAACTGCCGGGACTTGAATGGTTGTCGATTCTGTTCGGGCTCGCCCAGGGTCGATTATTGGACTTCATAGATCCGCAGGGACTTGTGTACCTGCAGGGGCAGGGTACGCTGAGAGCCGAAGCGGATGCTGTCATAAACGAAGCAACTCTGTTGCACGAACGGATGCGAGGTCGCCTCTCTCGACTTCCGACCCCGGAGCAGTACTACCAGCCGATTGACGACTTCTTCGGTGCTGTTGGTGAGCATGTCTGTATTGATCAAGTGCCCTTTCGGGGTGGACGTGCGGGGATCATCGATTTCGCCTGCCGTCCTCATCCATCGCTGGGGTCGCGTCTCGACCTTCTGGAAAAAACGATCCGCGAGTTCAACTCGCAAGGTTGGCAGTTCCTGATTGCCACTACCACCGAAGGTCAGTGCTCGCGCCTGAGAGACTTGATAACGGAGCGCTCGACGCTGGAGGTATCTCCACCTGTGGAGGTGGCTAACCTCAAGGGCGGTTTCGTATGTCCTAACGGTGGCTTTGCTATGCTGACCGACCACGAGATTTTCGGTCGCTACCATCGCCGCGTGCGGCGCAAGAAATTCAAAGAGGGCGTGGCCATTCAGGATTATTCCAACCTGGGCGTCGGTGACTATGTGGTGCATACCGACCACGGCGTCGCTCGCTATCGGGGACTTCAGACGCTTCTGGTGGACGGCAGAAACCGCGACTGTCTCACCCTCCAATACGCCGAGAAGGACCGGCTGTATGTGCCCATCGAAGAATTCGACCGGGTCTCGAAGTACTCCGGTAAGGATGCCGCTCCCCAGTTGATGCGTTTGGGTGGGCCGGCCTGGGAGAGACTCAAGAAGAAGACGAAAAAAGCGATTGCCGACATGGCCGCCGACCTTCTCAAACTGTATGCCGAGCGCAAGGCCAAAACGGGATTCTCATTTGGCGAGGATACCGTCTGGCTGCGGCAATTGGAGTCCTCGTTCGTGTTTGATGAGACGCCCGATCAGCAGAAAGCCATCAATGATGTCAAGCACGACATGGCCGAGGACAAACCGATGGATCGTCTGATTTGCGGCGACGTTGGTTTCGGCAAGACCGAAATAGCCGTCCGAGCCGCTTTCAAAGCTATCGAAGGCGGCAAACAGGTGGCGGTGCTGGTACCGACCACTATTCTGGCGCAGCAGCACTACCAGACGTTCAGCGACCGTCTCAAGGAGTTCCCTCTCAAAATCGAGATGCTTTCACGGTTCCGCAGCCGCAAGGAACAACTCGAGGTGGTGGATGGCCTCGCCGACGGCACGGTTGATCTGGTGATCGGGACCCATCGGTTGTTCTCAAAGGATGTGTTCATCAAGGATCTGGGACTCCTTATTGTTGATGAGGAGCACCGCTTCGGCGTCCGTCATAAAGAGAAGTTGCGAAGACTGAGAAGCACGGTCGATACTATTTCGATGACGGCCACGCCGATCCCGCGAACCATGCAGATGTCACTGATGGGCGCTCGCGACATGAGCTTGATCACCACCTCGCCCAAGGACCGTTTGCCGATCATCACGGAGATCATTGATTTCGACCCGGGCATTATCGCCACGACTATTCTACGTGAGATCGACCGTGGAGGACAGGTTTTTTTCCTGCACAACCGGGTGCAGACGATCGACGCCATGTACAACTACTTGAAAAAGATCGTGCCCCAGGCGGAGATTGCCGTCGCCCATGGACAGATGCATGAGAAATCATTAGAAGGGGTCATGCTGGCGTTTATGCAGGGGCGATACGACGTCCTGTTGTGCACCTCGATTATCGAATCCGGCCTGGACATTCCCAGCGCCAACACCATCCTGATCAATCGGGCCGATCGCTTTGGTTTGGCTCAGTTATACCAGATTCGCGGACGGGTCGGCCGCAGCTCCCGCCGGGCCTACGCCTATCTGCTGACGCCACCGATCCGTCGACTGAAAGCCGACGCCGTCAAACGTCTGCGCGCGCTGGAGGCGCACTCGGACCTCGGCAGCGGGTTCGCTCTGGCCATGCGCGACCTTGAAATACGAGGCGCTGGGACGATCCTCGGCGCGCGGCAGTCCGGCTTCATCGAAGAGATCGGGTTCGACATGTACAACAGGCTGCTGGAGGAGGCTATCGCCGAATTGAAAGGTGTCACTCTCCAGTCTTTGCCCGAAGCCAAACTGGAACTCGATTACGAATTGCATATAAGTGATGCCTATGTCAGTGATCGTCATCAGAAGGTGGACGTTTATCGCCGCTTGGCCGATGCCCGCACGTTGGACGATGTGGAGAAGATTCGCGATGAGGTTACTGATCGGTTCGGACGGATGCCGGCATCGACAGTCAACCTTATTGAAGCGATCGCGGTGAAGATAGCCGCTGCGGCGCTGGAGATTGAAAAGGTGCGGCTCAAGTCCGGATGCGCCAAGCTGGCATTCAACGAAGGTCGACAACTAACACGATCCGAGGTCGAAGCGTTCCACAAGGCCACCGACCGTCCGCTGTCGTTCGACCTGGCGGGACGCGCCACGATCAGCATCGACCTGGGTGCGATCAACGTCGACACCCGCCTGAACTACCTGCGCAATGTGCTGTGCAAGATCGGGTAGGCAGCAAGCTGCATCCTCGCCCTGCGGGCGGGTGCAATTCTAGGTGGTGTCGGGCGACCTCGCCCGACGCTCGGCTTTCTACCCACCAATCTGTAGGTCGAAACCCCTGGTCCGAAGGATCGCCCTGAGCGTAGTCGAAGGGCGGGTTTCGACAATCGACTACCTCACCCTTCGACTCCGCTCAGGGTGAGGTATCAGTGTGGTCGGCGTATGTCCTCGTGCGCCGACTATTATGAGTTGGCTGTAGACGAGGACATCCACCACCCACAGAGGGTATGGCTAGAGGTCCTGATGAACCGTTTGACAAATACTGGTGTGACCGTATATTGAGAATAGCCAAGCAAGAGGAAGTCACGAAGTATGAATAGATCGCGATCACCATCTCAATATGTTTGCAGTTGGGCTGCTGTGTTGCTGGTCCTCGTATTCTTCATTGGCTGTTCTTCGGACAAAGGGTCCGACAGTCCAGCCAATGTGTACGTTGCCGGGCAGGTACTGGCCTATGTGTGCGGCGTGATGGGCGAACCGGAAGATGATAACTACTCGGATACGTTACCATATTCAGTCAAAACCGGACTACTGGCGGACCTGCGATTCACTGATGAAGTGGGTACAACCACTGCTGTTCAGACGGACGATTTATCCGCTTTCGATCTGACATTGCCGGCGGGACTTTATACAATCACGGTCGAAACGGATCACACCCGTCCGGATACTTTCGACAGTGTGGTGCTGTCCACGGATACAACTTTGAGCCTGGTGATCCGCTTGGACTACAGCGCCACCGATCTCATCTACCTGGCCTTTTGCTACGAGGGGAGCGGCACCACGCCGCTTGATTCCGTTGCTGAGCGAGTACTGCTGGATCAACTCAATGATGACATCGGCGGGCTACTGCTGTTAGACGCAGCGAGACGACTGCCGTCCAGTTGCGTGCTGTGGCGCACCCCGACGGACCCCGAACGCCGCCTGTGGGAGGTGGTTGAGGCGATAGCCTATCAGCTAATGGCTGCGCGGCCGCATCCGGCGATGCGTATGTCCGTTCCGGGGTACGGTCTCTGCCCGGATGATTTCAACATACTCGACACCACCTTTGTTATTCCTTTTGACTCCTTATGGAATTATGACCCGCCTGATATCGACACCAACTGGTACGATGGCGACGGCTCGCCGTAGAGTACCATCCCGATAGTGGCAAGCCACTTCTTCGCGCTTCGCGCGCACTTTACGCCATCCTTCGACTCCGATCACCCTTCGACTCCGATCACCCTTCGACTCCGCTCACCCTTCGACTCCGCTCAGGATGAGGTGATAACGCGGTCGACGTGGTGTCTACGTCCTTCGACTCCGCTCAAAAACTACTCCCCAGACTGAAGGTGAAGCGATTCGTATCGTAATCGGAAAGCTGCCAGGTGAACAACAGTTTGAAGTTCAACGGCGGTACCCGTCCCAGTCCGAAACCGATTTCGTTGTACATCTTTGGGGCGATGCGTAACAGATCGTCATCGGGCTGAGGAGCATGTCCATCGAAATCGGTCCAGAAGACACCACCATGCAGGCTAAGTGAAAAAGGAATGTCCCGAACCAGCGGCAGTCCGGATCGCCGAAACAGCCAGCGTCCGAAGTCGTGTATCGCGTAAACATAGGCGGCGCGGCTGCCCTTGAAATTCGTCTCGCCGAGTGTCTTGAAGTTAATGGAACTGCTGAAGAACTCATCCCCAAAGTCGATGGTGTAATATCTCTGGGGCGGCAAAGTGCGGTCCGACCCGCCGATCATGGCATGAAGAGTAGTCAGTCCCATACCGAAAGTGCGCTGTTGACGCCGTAGCTTCAGAGAGTATCGCACGAAATCGAAATCGTTGTCGATAAAGTCCGGCGATGCGAATTCAAGATTAGCTTCCAATCTGATCATCGGAATCGCGTCGAGCGTGATTTCGTTGTTCTTCAGTTTCATCATTGGTCGTGAGTCATAGGCCAATTGCAGCCGACCACTGCGAAGGGTTCCCTCAACGATCGCCGGGTTCGGTCGGTGCTGTTTACTGGAGCGAAAGAAACTGTACTCCGTGTTGTTAACCTCGGTGTAGTGGCGGTGGTCGTTGTAACTGACTGAAAGAGACAGATGTTTTGTCATTTTCCCTCGCGCCCCAAGATGTACTCCGCGACTTCGGTAGTAATCCAGCGGATCGGTTTTGTCGAACAGCGCCATGATTGTGGGATTATAGCCGGGTGAGATTAGCGTGGATTGGTTTACGATGTCGTCCGTGTACACTATGCCCAAATCGAGTTGTTGTCGCTGCCAGAGTCTATAGGTAAGGCCGTAGCGGTGCTGCCAACGTTCTCGGTCGAAGGCATAGCCAAGCTTGGCCAAAATGGTGGTTCGCGGCACTACGTAGCGGAGGCCGATGCCATGGCCAAGGTAGGCGCCTTCGACACGATTGAAGTGGAAGAAGTTCTCGTCAAACACCGAATGCAGCAGGACCCACAGCAAGCCAGATCTGATCTTCTTGCCGAATGAGCGCGGAGCATTCTCAAGCGAGTCGATCCGTTCGTAACCGCGCTGTTCCAGCGCGGTCAGCGGAACCATCTGGCCGGAATACCATGTTGCTGAATCAATATCGTCGGCCTCGAGAGCCACTTCCAGGACATAGTCAAAGGTGCCTTGCTCGTGCGCGACCTCGAACGAGTAGTTGTGCAGCGCCGCCACGTAGTCGATGGAGTAAATCGGCAGACCGGGGATCGGCAGATCGACAACGACGGTAAACCTGATCTCGACCGGCATCCAGTATTCATTGTCGAACTGCGCGCAACGTTGACGGTAGTTGATACCTGACATGAACGGGGTTTCAAACCCCTCACTGAAACTGCAATCAACCCCCACCACTTCATACGACGAGTCGGCAATATCAATGGTGCCGACAAACAGCGGGTTGGCGTTATTCTTAGGTTCCAGTTCGAGTCGGAATATCAACTGTTCATCGATGAAGACGGTGTCGATGAGGTAGTAAGTGTAGTAGTCGAGAGCATCCGTCGCCGTTGGTGACACAACACTGTAACGATTGATATCAATACGGTTGGCGTTGAAATTCAGGATTTCCCCAATAGTGACCAAAGTCCCCTCCGCCTCAATGTTCGACGTGACTTTGCGGGCCGTGATGATCTCTTTGTACTGGTCCGGCTGCTCCCAGAAACCTTTCATTTGTGTCTCGGTGATCAGAACAACACTCTCGGAATCTGATTTGGAAGTATCACGCACCAGCAATTTGGTGTAGGCATCGAAGTCGTAACTTTGCAGGCGAGAAAGGATCTCCTTTTTACGCTTCATCGCCTCGATGATGATCCGCTGGGCTGGATCGTGGGCGCGACTGTAGACCTTAGTGCCGGGGATTTCAATCATGGCCGGGCGCATGCGTATGTCAAGCACAGTATCTGAGGCGGTAATCTGCAGTTCGCGAAGCTCCGAATAGTGCGCCACATGGCTGAACTTGAGTTGGTACGCTCCCGGTTCCAGCCGAAGCCGGTATCGGCCCTGGTCATTGGCCAGCATCGAACGACCGGTTCCCATCACCCGGATGGTCGCGCTGGGCAGGGGTTCACCGCTGTCCTGGTCATATATCGTCCCGGTGAGAACTCCGGCCTGGATAGGCTGGACTATTGTGATTACCATAATCAACAGCAGTAGTCGCACATTAGTCTCCTTGTCTTCGTATCTCAACCTGCTTTCATGTTTCCTATGTATACGACTGAGAATGGTGAGTGGCCACGAAAAATCAGTTCATTTCCGAGCAGGCATTTCGT
>DAOVOW010000351.1 GCA_030629485.1 bacterium | reverse complement strand
GGTATCGGTGTCACCATGCCTCCATCCATCAACAACTGGTCGCCTTTATCCAGCGGTGTGAAGGCCAGGGGAAAACCCATCGTAGCTCGCATGGCGTCGGCCAGGGAGCCGCTGTCGAGCACGATCTCGCGGCCGCTGACAATGTCGGTGCTGATGGTCTTGAAGGGGATCGGCAGCCGGTCGAAATTACCCGCGGCGTGGTAGTTGGCCCGCGTCGTCAAAGCCGTCAGAATCGTGGTCAGCTTTTGCCCGGCTGTCAGAGCCCGGGGTATCACCGGTTTGAAGCCATCGAAGCGAATCGACAGCAGATGCCGGTCGCGCTCTTCCCGCTGGGTAAGGAACATCGTTCGGCGCGACGGCTGGTTGGAAAAAAGGCCTGTCAAATCGAGATTGCGAACGATGTCGGCCAACTCGTCCGGACTGTAGCCACAAGCGTAGAGGCCGCCGATTATCCCGCCAATAGATGTTCCGGTGACGGCCTCAATCTCGATACCTTTTTCTTCAAACGCCTTCAGCAGGCCGATAGTGGCCACGCCGCGCGCCCCACCGCCGGAAAGGGCCAGCAGGATATGGTAGCGCTCACCAATGTCATGCGGGTTCAGTCCGTCAAGACCGCCGATGAGAATATCAGAAGCGGCTTTAACCGGCAGGATGATTACAACCAGCGCGGGCAGCAGCCATGTCAACAGAGTTTTCACTTGCCAAGTAGACGCACTGAGCGATTCATTAAGCTTTGATCGACTTACGCCTCAAAGGTAAATTATGGTGTCGATAACCAAAAAGGAACTAAAAGAAATCAAGTCGTTGCGCACGCGGAAAGGTCGTCGCGCGTCGGGCCGATTCGCGGCTGAAGGGGTGCGGCTGCTTGAGGAGGCAATACGGCACGATGTCCGCCCCGAACTGTTGCTCTGGTCACCGGCACTACTGGCGGAACGCGGTCACCAACTGGTCCAACAATTCCGCCGGCGTCGCGTTCAGGTTGTCGAACTTGCTGCGCGGGAATTGAACGGAATCTCGGAAAGCGTGACTTCGCAGGGAATCATGGGCGTATTCGACATACCGCAAAGCTCATTCGATGAACTTCTCCGGCCGGAGCATCGTACAGTACTGTTGTGCGATGGGATATCGGATCCGGGCAATCTCGGCACGCTCTTGCGTTGTGCTTTGGCCTTTCGCTTCAACCCGGTGCTGCTGACCGGCAAGTGCGCCGACCCGTATGCACCGAAGGTGGTGCGGGCCAGTGTTGGCGCTATCTTCGGCGTGGACCTTATTCGCACAGCGGCAGCCGATGTAGCAGCGCTGGTCGACAGAGGGAAGTTCCGACTGATTGCCGCCGATGTAAATGACAGGACCGGCACGGTGGACTTCAAAGACACCAGGTGCAACCGGCTGATCTTAGCTGTCGGTTCGGAAGCTGAGGGCCTGTCCGAATCGATCCTGAAGATTTCGGACTGCCGATGGAGATTGGAACATGAAAGATGCGTGGATTCTCTCAACGCCGCCGTGGCGGCAGCTATAATGATGCAGGGGATCTACCATCACACCATAGGAAAACGTAACTGATGAAGAATCCGGTGATGGCCGTTAGTCTGGCATTGTTGGTGAATCTGGCGCCCTGCTGGGCGCAGGAGGTTCAGCAGGAATCGAAAGGGTTATTCGCCACCCGTGAGTTGGAGTCGTCCACCTTGCCGGGCAACGGCAACCAGTTGATCATAAAGGCGGCCGCCAGTCTGCGAGGAGAGTTAACCATTCTGGCTACCGCGACCGATTCCGCGATCTTGACCTATACCAAGAGAGCGCGCACCTCGCGCAAGTCGCGAGCGGTGGACTATCTCGATCAGATCGCGGTATCGCTCAGCAGGATACCGATCGGGCTACGGCTGGAGATGCGTGCCCCGAATCCCGCCCCGTGGAAGGATGATGAATCCGGCCTGGTCGAGGCGACGTTGGAGATTCCAGAGGGCTATGAGGTCGAGATCGACGCTGCCTACTTTGATGTCAAGGCCGATGGTCCTTTTATATCTTTTGAGAATACGACCTCGCTGGGCCGTATGGATGTGGCTCACATCTCGGAGCGACTAGAGGTGGAAACGGCCAATCGCCGCGTTACCGTTACCGACATCTCCGGACAGATTCGAGTCGTCACTACCAATTCGAGGTTGACGGCCGAGGGTATAAGCGGTCTGACACAACCGGCCGTGTTTCGAAATGATGGCGGTGACATTCGCATCAATGGATTCACCGGCGGTCTCAACGTCAAGAATGCATACGGCCGTATTGAAATCGTGGATTGGGACCCCAATAACGAGAAAAGCTATATCCGGTGCACCTCCGGGCCGATACTGATCGTCCTCAGTGATCTGAATGCAGGACAGCTTCTGATTAGCAACAAATACGAGGATATCGAGTTGCGGCTTCCGCAGGAATTCTCCGCAGTCCTGACGATGGCGGTCGATGAAGGTGGCAAGATCGAGGCACAGAACTTTCCCTTCACAACGGAACTGGTAGAGCCTAATCGGCTGAATCTCCTGGTCGGTGACGGCCGAGCCACGATAAGCAGCTCCGTTCGAGGCAAGGGCAACATTTACATTTCTGCCGATGAGTAAGGAGCTTTGCTGTGAATAATCGTTGGATTCGATGGTTTGTGCTGACCGGGATAGTCGTCGTGGCTGTCGGTGGAACAATCTCGGCTCAGAGAGTATCAAAACTTCAGTCGGTCTTTTACTACCAGCCGGCGGCGTCAGTGTTCGGATCGGAAGCTGCCTGGGTCAATCCGGCCGGACTATCGCGCTATGCGGCTTCATCGTTTCAGTTCATGTCGACCTACGACGATGACAAGTTGGGCCGCAGTTGGGGTTTTGTCACCAATCGTGACCGCCTGGCGATGGCCTACCGCAGTCTTTACAATCCCGACGGTGACGATTTCAAGGAGTATTTGTTTGCGCTGGGCATGACCTTCGGAAGCGGTACGCACTTGGGAGGTTCCTATCGTTACTTCAAAGAGGGTCCGCCCGATCTCCACAAGAGGCATTTTTGGAATGTCGGACTGACGGGTGGGCGCGATAAGTTTCGCTGGGCGGCGGTCTTTGAGAACCTTAACCGTGCTCGCAACGATGAAGGACATCGGACCGAAACCGAAATGCGTTATTCGGCGGCCTATCGTCCGATGGGACGACGGCTGACCCTGTCGGTTGGCATGTTTCTCTCGACCAGGACCAGACTGTCCAACGCCGATTACGTTTACCACGCAGAACTGGCTACGAATAACGGACTCTACCTTCGAGGGTATCTGGATTTCGACCGAAACTTCCAGATC
>DAOVOW010000223.1 GCA_030629485.1 bacterium | reverse complement strand
ACCGGCCGGGATCGCTTTTCATTGGCGGGGTCTGGAACGCGAGGCCGCCAGCCGGATAAGGCAGTCTGTGCGGGCGCAGAGTAGCCGATGGCGCGATCGGTCCGGGCTGGAACTCCGTGAGTTCGACGGCGGCCTGGAGTTGCGACTGCCAGGCATCACCAAGGGTGACGTGGTTCGCACCGTTCTCGCCGAATCGGATGATCAAGCGGTGGTTGCCTATCTGGGTGACGATACGACTGACGAGGATGCTTTTGAGGCCCTGGCCGGTCGGGGACTTACGGTTTGGGTCAGAACCGAGCTACGTCCCACCAAGGCTGACCTGTGGCTGATACCTCCTGAAGATCTGGTGTCCTTTCTGCATCGCTGGCTGGAATCTTGTAAGTAGACTGAGCGCCGGTCACGGCTCCCTGCTCGCCGAACATCATAGACTATAGCAGCCCATGTCCACCGGTTTGACGCGACTTTAAGGTTGCCCACTGCCAGTAATTTGTGTAGTTTGTTTAATAGGTGATGTCTACCTCACCGCAATCATGGTGTGGAGTTCTGTGCCTAGAGAGGGAATGATAGTAAAGGGGCGTGTATGAGTGAATTAGAAAAGCCGCTTATAATCGTCTCCAATCGGCTACCGGTAGTGCTTTCGGGAGACGAACAGGACAACTGGCGGGTTGAACCAGCGACCGGCGGATTGGTCACGGTGCTGGCACCGTTGATGCGTCGCGAGCACGGCTTGTGGATCGGCTGGCCCGGCTGCCGCCCCGACAGTCTGGCCGCGGCCCTGCTTGACGAGTACCGCCTGGAGGCCGGTTTCGACCTGCGGTCGGTTCCGCTCACCGACTCGGAGGTTGAGAAATACTACCACGGCTTTTCAAACGAAACGATCTGGCCGCTGTTTCATGATCTGCTGGGTCACTGCCGGTTCAAGGCCGCCAACTGGGGAAGCTACGTCGAGGCCAACCGCAAGTTCGCCGAGGTCGTGGCGAGTTCAGTTCAGCCGGACAGCCTGATCTGGATACATGATTACCAGTTGCTGCTGGTGGGGCATTTCCTGCGTGACCTTGGCCTGCATCACCGCCTGCATTTTTTTCTGCATATCCCCTTTCCCTCGTACGATCTGTTTCGCCGTCTCCCCTGGAAGCAGGATTTGCTCGAGGCGGTGCTGGCTTACGATCATATCGGCTTCCAGACGGCGTTGGACCGTCGCAATTTCGTGCAGTGCGTAAGGAACCTCATGCCGGAGTCATCGGCCCGGATCGTCTCTCGGCAATCAGGGATAGAGTACGACAGCCGCAGTATCAGGCTGGGACAATACCCGGTCAGTATCGATTTCGATGAGTTCGACACGCAGGCGAGATCACCCGAAGTGAAGGAAGCGGCCTGGTTCATCCACAAGAACCTGCCGGGTCGCTCTCTCATTCTGGGAATCGACCGTTTGGATTACACGAAAGGAATACCGGAGCGCCTTCTGGCCTTTGAGAGAACGCTGGAGAAGTACCCCGATTTGCGGGGGCATGTATCACTGGTGCAGATCGTGATCCCCAGCCGGGTCAAGGTGCCCGATTACCAGAATCTCAAGCAAGAACTCGACGAACTGGTGGGGCGCATCAACGCGCGCTTTTCCCAGCACGGCTGGGTGCCTATCCACTACATGTACCGTCAACTCGACCGGGTTCAACTGCTGGGACACTATCGCGCCTGCGAGATCGCGCTCGTTACGCCGTTGCGTGACGGCATGAACCTGGTGGCCAAAGAGTATTGCGCCAGTTCGATAGACGACAACGGTATCCTCGTTCTGTCAGAATTCGCCGGGGCCGCCGTCCAGTTGTCGAAAGCGGCCATCATGGTCAACCCTTACGATCTGGAGGGCATGGCCGACGCCATCTATGCCGCTTTTATCATGACCCCCCAAGAACGGCAGCGACGGATGCGGTTGCTCAGACAGGAAGTGAAGCGCAACGACGTAAACAAGTGGGTCGAGAGTTTTCTCAGTCCTGATACCGAACAACCGATGTTGGTAGCGGTACTGGCCGAGACCTCGAAAGCCACTTAAGGCAGTGTCACCTTCAGTGGCGAAGACGCGACTTCCCACTGCCCTTTCCCGATATTGCGCGGACCCATGAAGACCAGATAGGAATACTTGCCATAGTGCGGCACCAACTGTCCCAGACGCGGCAGGGACTCATAGTCGTCTGTGATAATCACCATGAACTTGTCGAAACCGTCATGCTTTTCGCCCGTGAGCACAAACGTATGACCGCTCCGTGGGTAGCTGGTTTCCTGCACGCTTACCGAGTCGTCACTAATCTTCACCCGGTCAATCAGGTACGCCGGCAACTCAGATGGATTCAGCATGATCGGCATGAAGCTGCGATCAGGCTGTTGCAGCAGATCGTAATTATCGACGGTCATTGAGTCTTCAGTGAAACTTGAGGCAAAAGCAGTGAAGCGCTCAACGGCGGAAGCGTCGCTCATGTCGCATACAAATCGGTGTTCGTCGGCACCCAGGATGGCTGAGACGATAGGCTCTACCTCTTCGGGATGCAGGCGGCGGAAAAGGTGGTAGTCGGGATCGATTTCAATCGCTGCGACCTGGGCGGAAACAGGGATAATGTAGGAGTGTTGGTTCGAGGCCAAAACTACCGCTGTATCCATCACTACGTCTGGCCCGGTAAAGCGCACCGGCAACCGCAGACGGTAGCCCTCACCACTTCTCTCACGTAAGGAGAATTCAACCGATTTGGTTTCCCCTAATGAGGCGACGGTATCATCCGGAACTTCCAACTCAATCATGGGCGCACCAGCCCGGTCGATCCATTGCGGGATGACGTGTGAAAGATCCTGCTCACTCGTCTCCTCAAAAGCGGCGATCCACTCCTCCCAACTAATCTTCTGTCCTATATGCCGCTTGTAAACCAGTTTCCATGCCGCAAAGAAGGCGTCCGTTCCGATCTCTTCTTCGATCATGTGATACACCATCATCGCCTTGCCGTAGCCGATGCTTCGTGTGTCAGGGCTGCTGCGGGAGGTGAATTCACGAATGGGAAAGTCGTTGCCCTCGTCGACGTAAGCGAGATACTGCTTCAGAATATCTTTGCGATAGCTCTTGGCCGCTTCTTCAGATTGCATCAGCTTGTAGCGGTAGTCGGCACCGTAGACGGTTGTCCCTTCGCACCAGTTGCCGCGCTCGTAATCGACATACACGCTGTTGCCCCACCAGTTGTGAAGCACTTCGTGCCCCAAAGATGTACTTACAATCCACGGCATCTGCAGCACGCGCTGTCCGAGCAGCGTCCAGGCCGGCATTCCGTAGCCGGTCGAGAAGAAATTCTCCGCCACCGTGAAGCGCTCAAAGGGATAGGGTCCGATTAATTCGCTGTACATCCGAATATAGTCGGCCGTGGCCGGGAGGTACTCATCGAACAGGCCGGTGTCGGCTTCAAAGAAATAGCACCAGACTTCGACACTGTCGACCATTGTTGACTTTGTTACATACGGCGCAGCCATGAACATGCAGCCATCATTCTTGAACGGGTTCTCCCATGACTGAATCTTCCGACCGTCGCGAACCTCGGATGAAAGGCGGTTGCCGTCGCTGACTGACTCCCATGCTTCCGGAATATCAGCCGTGAGTTTGAAGCTGACCAGCGACTCATCACCAACCGGGTAGAAGTATGCTCCCGAACTCAGGTAGGCGCCCTGTTCCGAAATCGTGCCCGCGACCTCTCCACCGACGCGCTCACGGGAGAACCGCATCTTGGTGACATCCTCAAAGAACTCGGCGGAGTATTCGATCAAAAATGGATACACGCCATCAGCATCAGACTCAAACAGGACCAACCGTGCCGGCAGATCCGCCTCGAACTCGACCAGATGTGGCACAACCTCCGGTGGAATCGAGCCACTGTCAGCCAACGTCACCGCCCGATACTCGACCGGCTCACCCGATAGAATGAACGATTCTACCGTAGCCGTTTTGTTCAGATAAAACAGATTCCATCCCGTTGTGACGGCGACCCCTCCCTCGTCAATGAACGTCGCCTGATGCGCGGGTACATCGAGGGTCACACGGATATCATGGCTTTCAAACTCGACTCGTGATACCTCAGTCGCACCAACGGGTGCAACATTGATCACAAAACTTCCTACGATCAGAAAAAGGACGAGAATAGCATAACGCATAAAGAAACTCCCGGTTTGCATTCAAGTCGCGACACGCGACAAGACAAGTTCATATGTGGTGCCGGAGGCCATGTTCCAAAACCTATGACACTTTCTAACCACTCACGGAAGACCACGACTTCACGATCGTATAATGTCCAGCTTGCTGGTGCCGGAGGCCGGACTCGAACCGGCACGGTCCTTAAGGACCAAGGGATTTTAAGTCCCTGGTGTCTACCATTCCACCACTCCGGCGTGGCAACAACTTACGAGGATTAATGAAAAGGCACAAGGGAGTTTTTTGATCCCCGGTGCTGTATAAGTTGGCTATAACTTTAACTGCACGCAGATCAGTGATGATCGAAGATAACACCCACCATAAAGGGCCTGTTGATAAACCCCAGAAGTCGTCATTGCGAAGCCGCCGGCCACAAGTGGCTCTTAAGGGCGGCTGTGGCAATCTCAATT
>DAOVOW010000433.1 GCA_030629485.1 bacterium | reverse complement strand
TCCCGGTGAGCAACTGAAGGTGACGTTTGTGGGGGCGAAACTGGGGCCGCTGACACTTGATATTGACCCGCAGGGACGGATCGTACACCAGACACTGGGCGTTTTTGATCTTGCCAACCGCACTCTCACGGAGGCGCAAACCCTGCTCAAGGAAGCGCTGGCGAATCATTACAAGGCGGAGCGAATTGAGATCTCCGTTTTGGAACCGAGACGAGTAGCCGTTCGGGTAAGCGGCGCCGTGAGTCAACCAGGAGTGTACAAAGGTTTCACCCCTCATCGTGTCTCGGAGATCATTGAGTTGGCCGGCGGGATTTCGTTTCACGGTACAACCCGTCGGATAGAATTCAGCGGTGGTCCTAAGCCGCTGATCGTCGACCTCGACCGAGCTACCTACCTCGGCGACAATTCCGCCAACCCCTGTCTGTACGCCGGGCACAGTATTCATGTTCCCAGCAAGACGGCGGAGCGGGTGCAGGTGGTCGGCGAGGTCAACCGACCGAGGGAGATAGAACTGGCGCCGGGAGATGATCTCATAACCCTGGTAGCTTTGGCCGGCGGCGCCAGAAGCAGCGCCGATCTGACGAGTATCCTGATAACCAATCGCCCGGGAAGAGTGGACACCGAATCGTACTCTCCACATGATGGCGACATTATTCTAATACCATCCCGCGCAGTGTCGTCCGACGATGAACAGCTTCTCATCTTCGGCGCGGTTGGTCAGCCGGGCACGTATCCGTACGAATCCGACGCCACCCTTGGCCATCTGATCGAGCAGGCCGGGGGGGTTGACGATGACGCCGGCCGTGGCCTGGTGACGCTGTTTCGCCGCGCGCATTCCGACGAATGGGGCCGCACCACCCAGCATCGGTATCCGATCACCAGTGCGGTGGGCGCCGACGGCAGCATTTTGTCCATGACCTTGCTGCCGGGAGATTCGGTCTACGTCCCGTTCAAGGTCGGTTATGTCAAAGTGTCTGGAGAGGTCCTTAATCCCGGACGGTATCCGTTCATCGAGGACAAAGATGCGATGTTTTACATCATGACCGCCGGTGGGTTCCTGTCCAAGGCTGACAAGACCAGAATTTCGATTTACAACCGCATCGCCAGGACAACCGCCGAGTTTTCGACCGGTGTTCGGGTTCACGACGGCGACGAGCTGATCGTGAACCTCAGAGAGGAGTTCAGATGAGCCAGGCGGGTTCGACCAATCTGTGGCTGCTGCTGGAAGTATTAGCAAGGCGGCGCGGTCTGATACTGGCTGTAACGATTCTGGTGACGCTGGCGGCGGTGGTCACTTCGCTGCTGTTGCCCAAATACTACCGGGCGGAGGCGCTTCTGTTGCCCCCCAAGGACGTCAGTATTCCGGTGCCCGGGCTGGGACGTATCTCCGAAGTAGTATCGGTGACCAAGGGTTTGAACCTGCCGGTTCTGGTTACTACCTCGGATGTGTACCGCCGCATGCTTATGAGCCATCGCATTGTCGATCACGTAATCGACCGATTCCGACTGGTTGAACGATACGGATCCCGTAACCGCGACGAAGCTTACCTTGACTTGTTGGCATTCGCTGAGTTCACCGTAACCGAGGAAGGGTTGCTGTTGGTGACGGTGGAGGACCGCGACCCGACCGTGGCCGCCGACATGGTGAACAGCTTCGTTGATCAACTTGACGAGGTCAATCGCGACATTGCCAGTTCGCGCGCTCGCCAGAACCGCGCCTTTATCGAGGAACGTTTGGTCCAGGTCTCCGAGGAGCTCGATTCCGCGCGTAGTGAGTTTGAAGCTTTCCAGACGAAGCACAAGACAGTCGACTTTGCCCAGCAGATCAAACTGGCGGTGGAACAGGCAATCGAACTCAAAATCAAATTAGGCGAGGCCGATCTGGAGTTGGCCATCCTGCAGAACAAGCTGGGCAAAGACAATACCGAACTGTTGGAACTCAAGCGGCGGCGTCGTTTGGTGGCGGGACAGCTTGAGCAGTTGGAACGGTCGAATCAGGACTCATCATTCTTTTCCCTGCCGATAGCTTCCATCCCTGCCCTGAGGGGACAGTACGATGAGTTGTACACCCGGGTGCGCGTCAACGAGGGATTGTATACAACCCTGCTGGGACAGTTGGAGCAGGCCAAGATACAAGAGAATGAGGAACTGCCGACAATCACCGTTCTCGACCGGGCCGAGCCGCCCCAGATGCGCAGCCGACCGAAACGAACAGTTATCGTGGCGCTGGCTTTCGGGGTTTCCCTGATCCTGTCGATCCTGATGGCCACCTGGCTTGAGTACCTGATTCGTCTGCATAAGACCAGCCCGGAGGATTACGATCGCGTACAGATGTTCATCGGCGCTTTTCTTGGCTGGCTGCCGGGTATCAAGAAAGCACGTAGGTCCTGAACATGAAAACTGAGTATAAGACGATATGAAGAATATCGCCATAGCCGGTGTCGGCGCCTGGGGGAGAAATCTCCTTCGCAACTTCCGCAGCCTGGCCGGTGATCACCTGGTGCTCGCCTGTGACGGTGACGAGAAGCGACG
>DAOVOW010000429.1 GCA_030629485.1 bacterium | reverse complement strand
CGCTGTGAAATGCCATGGCCATCGCCGACTCGCCGATACAGTCATTCCTGAGGAAGTAGCGCCATTTCTGTGAGCCGTCCGGAAGAATCCCTGAACTCGCGCCTTCGATCAGCCCCAGCGAGCCATCCCCGACCGGCCATTCCAGGTAGTCCTGGTTTGGGTTGTCGGCCAGACTGTCGACATAGAGCTTGTAAACCCGGTAAGACGTGTTGGAAATTGCGTCGGGAGGACTAGCACCATCAATCAATGGACCGGGCCCCCAGTCAGTGTCATGCTGGCCTGATGTTATGATAGTATCACCAACCCCCGCAATGGCACCAGCATAGGTAGCGGCCACCGTGGCGCCCGCCCAGATGGACCCGGCGTATATAACTGAGAGGGTATTCTTGCCCGACGCGATGTCATCGAGCCCCGTATACGGGAAATAAAGACCGTCGGCCTTGCCAAGGAAGGCACCGTTGTCGTAGGCGAAAGAGCCCTTGTTAGTCACGAACATCAGGATCTTGTTGGCATCGATCCAGGTCGTGAAGTCTATAGAGGCTCCGAGATCATGACTGTACTGCACCCTGTCGCTTCTCAGCGCAAAGGCCGGTACCGCCAACAGCAAGACCAAACATGCTGCTATTATTTTGCGTTTCATTGTTTGTTCCTCACCTTTGCTTGTTAGAAGGACACCCGCACACCAAACATTATCTGGCGAGGGATATCATAGTTAAGAGGGGAATTCTCAGCAATGCGATATTTCTCCTCACCAGTGAGACCCAAGTTGTCACTTGGCTCGTCAAATGCATCGGCAAAAACCTGACCCGCACCCGTCTCCAAGTAACCGGCTGTATTCGCTTTACCGGTGCCTTCCCAGACGTTTAGGACATTGTCACGATCAAGAAGGTTCTTGATCCACAGGTAAGGTCCGATCTCGTAGTTACCGACCTCGAAACCGCGCTGCATTTTCATGTCGATGCGGATTGTCCAGGGACGATTCTGCGAATTTCGGACATCGATTGGAATCGGCGAAACAGAGCCGGTTGTCGGCTCATTGTAGACCTGCGAAGGCGTGTACGGAGAGCCGCTTGAGGCCTGAGCAAGAATATTCAATCCAAAGTTCTCCAAGATATAATAATCACCAACCTTCGGACCGTCGCCCTTGCCAAACCGAATGTCGAAATTGCCGATCAGCTTGTGACGCTGATCGAACTCCAGCGGGGCTGTCTGCTTGGGGGTTTCGCCCTTGACCCAAGCCACATTCCGCAACTCCGAGTTGAACGAACCGGTGCCGGTGGCGTAGGACAGAGTGTACTTCAGATCCAGCATGATGTTTCTGGTGCGGCGCATCTTCAGATTGAATTCCAGCCCCTTGATCGTGCCATAGTCCTGGTTACGGAAGGTGCCGAAACTGTTCGGTGTCGATGGCTGATCGACTGTTTGAATGAGACCGCTTACATCACGATAGAAGATATTCACATCGAACGCCATATTGTCGGCCAACTGGTGGGTCACACCGACCTCGTAAGCTGTGGTTTTCGGCGGTTCGAGGTTCGGATTACCCCAATCAGTATAGTAGCCGCTACCGAGCAACTGGAACTGCATAAACTCGTAGCCGACATAGAGATCCTCGAGATTCGGACGTTGGAAGAATTTGCCGTAACTGACTCGCATCTGGGTTCGGTCGGAGACCGGGAAGGCGATGCCGAGACGAGGCGATATTCGAGTGAAGGCCTCGCTGTCTTCGAGATCAGATTCCTCAAGCGTCTGATCACCAGCATTATTGTCGGGATCATCATCGAACGCCAACGAATCGGGATCAAGCGGCAGATCAGGATTCCGCAGGCGTTGGCCCTTGTAATCGAATATGTCAAGGCGTACACCAGCGGTTACTATCAAGCCCTGCAATTCTATCCGATCCTGAAGGTACACAGCGAAATCGATCGGATGCTTGACCGGATTGCGCCAACCTTCATCATCCGTCTCATTGCCCCATGCGTCATAGCCGTACCGGTTGATATGACCATACTGCGTGTAACCTTGATCAACGTTGACCGGCCGGAGATGGTTGTAATACCTCAGTGAGTGTCGGTTGAACTCAAAACCGGCCTTTAGAGTATGCTCGCGGTTCATCTCCTTGGTGATATCGCCTTTGATGCCGAAGTACTGCGACTTCCGCTTCAGGTAATCATCGTAGACTTGGCCCTCATCATCATGGATGAATGCGTAGTATGTGGTATCTTCCCAGTAAACTCCGTTAGTGGTTCCCGTGTCGGTTACCACTGTATCCAGAATTCGCACCGTTGGAGTGGCCTCGAGGAACATGGAATCGCCGGTGAGCGTGTCGATTCCAGCAAAGTTGCCCTCAAACCAATCGTCCCATTTACGGAATAGGGTTTCAGCATCGCTCCCTTTGTTACCTTCCGGACGTCCATAATCCCAGAGGTTCTTACGGTGGATGCCATCGCCGGAAAACCGCTCGGTGACATGATAGCCGCCGCTAAGATTGTAGAAGGTTTTCGCGTCCAGGGTATGGGTCATCTTCGCCACAAGGCCGAAGTTCTTATCTTCATAGTACTGATTGTGCT
>DAOVOW010000101.1 GCA_030629485.1 bacterium | reverse complement strand
TCGCTTTTCATACTGACGATGGCGTCGCGTATTATCGTTCCTGGTAATGACTGCCGGTATATCGTGTTGCTTCATCTCACCGCCGAATATAAATCGAACGTCCGTTCTAATTATACCATATAGCGACCACTCCGGTCAAGCGAAAAAACGGAGTATATTATCCTAATTGAAACTCGTTTTCATCTAGGATGTGCGGCTTACTGGATAATCGACTTGCATTCGATTTCGACGTACAGTAATTTGGATAACGTCGCGGGTCATCCTGTAGTCTAGGTTACGGGAGTGCGGTAGGCAAGGCCTTTTGGTGCAGGATGACGAACTCGACTAAATGAGGAATCAAAGTGTGAGTTAGAATCAATCCGTAGGCTGGAGGTGGCCGATGGTCAATGATGCCATAGACAACGCGTCTGAAGACGATCTAGAGTTGGTACAAGAGGATGAACAGGAAGAGGCACATATTCGATATGAGATAACGACCTACCCATCCGATTTCACTTTGGAGGTATTGTACAACCGATGGAAAACTTATGAAATAGAGATTCCTAAGTTCCAGAGAGGATTCGTGTGGTCACAAACTGCCGCATCATTGCTAATAGATTCGTTTCTGATGGGGCTTCCGGTGCCCACGGTGTTCTTTTACGTAGACGAAACTAACAAGTCTATAGTAGTAGATGGTCAACAGAGATTGAAGAGTATCTTTTATTTCTTTGAAGGCTATTTTGGCGAACCTGATGCACGCGGCAAGCGCACTGTTTTCAAACTTACCGGTTTGAGTGAGAATAATCCCTTCTCCGGCCTGACTTACGGCGATATCGCTGATACAGATGATGGGCGGAAGCTGAGAAGCTCTGTTCTTAGGGCTATAAATATCGTGCAGCTGTCGCCAAAAGACGAAAAGACCGCAATGTTCCATATATTCGAGCGGTTGAATAAGGGAATGGTGCCGCTCAAGCCGCAGGAGATTCGCAATTGCATCTACAGGGGCAGATTCAATGATCTAATGTTGAAAATGAACAAGGACATTAACTGGCGAACTATTCTGGGCAAGAAACAGCCTGATTCACGTCAGAGGGACGTGGAGCTAATTCTCCGTGTGATTGCTCTCAGTCATTCCGAGACCGATTATAAGGCACCCATGAAGGAGTTTCTCAACAAGTTCATGGTGAAACATCAAAATGCTGATGACACATGGCTCCAAGGCGTTGAATCGGCATTCATGGGATCTACTGAGACAGTGATTTCGCTTATTGGGGAGCGGCCCTTTAGACCGGCGGGAAGACTAAACGCCTCGATGCTCGATTCCGTTATGGCAACCATAATGCAGAACATAGAAAACATCCCGAGTGATTTCAAAGAACGATATGAGAATCTCGATGAAGAAAAAATAACACTGAGCTTCGGAACCAACAAAAGTGACGCTGTGAAGGATCGGCTCCAGCAGGTTAGAAGCGCCCTTTTTGCCTGAGTTAACACATGCTAAGAACGGAGCGCCTAATTGAGTACATTGAAAGTAAGCTGGACCCCGAAAGCGCGGATCCATGGGTGAAATCTAGGCTAGCTGGATTGACTGCTGTTGCTGCAACCACAGAGTTTGAGCTATCGGTAAAGGATATCTTCTTCTCATTTTGCGGGAGTACAAACCCGCTGTTCGGAGATTTTGTCCGGAACAAATACAAGAATCTGCGAGGACGAATTAAGGTTGAGGGCATCAAGGACGAATTACTAAAACACTTGGGTCCAGCATACAGCAAACGTTTTGATGCTAGGCTGAATAGAATGGTTCGTGAAGCAGGAGAGGCCAACAGTCCCAATCCCGTTGAGAATTATGACACACTCATTCAGAATCGGCACGATTTTGTGCACGAAGGGAAACTCAGTCTCTCTTTTGAGGATGTTTGCAAATACTACAGGAATGGTCTCCGGGTAATGAAAGCACTACGAGAATCCTTAGCTGATAGCGAGTAGCCCCCAACTGGTTCTTCGAATCCCGGCACATGAAAGCGGCCAGGCGGGGACACCAGACCGCACGTTGTATCGTCACGTCACCCTTCGACTCCGCTCTGTTATCGAGGTCGAATCCCCTGGTCCGAAGGACCGTCCTGAGCGCAGTCGAAGGGCGGGTTTCGACACCCTCGACTTCACCGCTCATACAAACACTACCAATCCCAACCAAGATGCGCCTGTACATTGGTTAATAAAAGCTATGGCCCCCACCGTCGAACTACGATATACGTCTCGACCGGCAAGAGAAGATGGTTTCCTGCTTTCGCAGGAATGAAAGAAGTGGCGCGCGAAGCGCGAAGAAGTGGCTTGCCACTGCCGGCCTCGTAATCACCACCGATGCTAATATCCGAATATGAAAATACACAAAACGAACCCATTTCCACGCGTAGACTCGTAGGTCAGTCCGCCGCGGCGGATTGTGATCCTGACACAGGCGAAACCTGTTCTCTGTCAGGTTCCAAGGAACCTGACCTACTGGTAAAACGAAGAAAGCGGTCAGGCAGAGACGCCTGACCGCACGTAGAAACTCATTCGGTTTACTGGCACACCGGCTCGGGGCCGGAGTTGAACATGTAGTCCACCAAATAGACAAGATCGGCGATAGTGATATCCGTGTCCCAATCAAAATCGACCGACGGCGGATGCGGCGGCGGCGGGCCGCTGTTGAACATGAAGTCCACCAGGTAAACCAAATCAGCAATGTTCGGCCCCTCACCGTCACCATCGACATCGGCGCAGACCCACGGGTTCTCACAACTGAACCTGGTGATGGTAAGGCCGTCGACGCCGGCTTCGACAATGCTCTGGGGTTCACTATCATTGGCCGTGAAACGTAGTTGCATCGTGGAGGTGAAAGTGATTCCCAGGGCGATCAGGTCATCTTCGGTGATTTCGTGGTGATGCCAGTACAGTCCGCCGTTGGCATCGTGGCGGACGATCTCGATCCAATTGGAGACACCGCCGTCATTGCTCATCTCGACAAGGAGCATATCAGCGCCGTTACTGTTGGTCAGGTAAAGGTAGTACTCATAGGCGATGCTGCCACCGTCGGCCATGTCGAACACCGGCGAGATCAAACGCACGGCGCCGTCATCCACATCGGTGTTGCCGGTCTGGTTTTCGGTGAGATAACACTGGCCGCTGCCATCGCCATCAGTGGCCGGGTCGTAGTCCCAACCCGGGTCGTCGACAGGCACGCCGCATTGCCAATAGCCGCTGGAGGCACCCAGGTTCTGGGCTGTCCATCCGGTCGGGCTTTCAAAGTCGTCAGCCATCAGCGTAATCACCGTCCCGACGAGACAACTGTAAACCACTGACGGTGCTGCTGGCGGATTCAACACAGTAGTTCGGCCGTCACCTTCAGCGCTGATATAGAACTCAGGCGTTGCTTCACAGGTAGCCGGAGGCAGCGTAGCCTCGTACAGGTTGCCGCCAAGCGAGGTCAGCGTCGATGTCAGATAGGTGCCGCTATCATAGCGGTAGTGCAGCATACCCGAACCCGGTAGATAGGATTCAAGAGCATCTTCGATCTCGACGTCGAAAGTGGTCTCAACACCAGGCGCTATAATTTCGGGCAGACCGTTCGGGAAATCGATATTGAGTGGCGGCAGTTCTTCAGTGCAGAGAGCCTTAATACAGAAGTTGGCGGTGCTGTCGTCCTCGTACAGATCGTGCCAGCTACCTCCAACACGGTAGAAACTCTCGCCGGGATCGGAATCCGACTCCACGGTAACACGGTAATCGGCGCCGAGAAGGACCGGTACGTCGGAGGTCCGGTCGTACGGATGACCGCCCGTGGATAACTCTACATAAATGTAGAAATCATCACCCGCCGTTATCATTAGAGGAGAGTCCAGATCGATCGTATGGAATCCGGTGAACTCCAGCAGTCCGCTGGTGGTGGTCAACTCATCCAGCAGTTCGTTGCTCTCGAAGCGGTCATATATCCTGATCGTGTAGGTTACATTATCGGCGGCAGTGAAGAAACTCACGGCCTCCAGGGCATGGTTATCGATTGCGGTAAAGGCATTGAAGGCCTCGGTGGCGGTGGTGACAGTGTCGCGCCAGCCGTGATAATCGTGATAGTAGATGTAGTCGTACGGCATCGGCACTACATTCTGAAACGAGACCGCGCCCATTTCCGGATGCTGGCAGCAATGTTTGTCATAGTAGGAGATCCAGAGGTATCCGCCTTCACCCCAGCCGCTTCCCCAACTGTTCTTAACCAGCCAGGCGCCCGGCTGCGGAGCCTGGGTCGCCTTGTTGTCATCCCAGCCGACCACCGACACGCCGTGATTGGGATCCAGAGAACTGCTGGGTGGCTGATAGTGAATGTAGTTGGTGATGAAGGCACTACTATAGCAGAAGGCCACGGAGATAACACCGTCAGACATAATCTTCTCTTTGATCACGTTGATGTTGGCGAGATCGGTCCCGGCTACAAACCATTCGACATCGCGAGTATAGTAGTAGTGCCAGGTGGAGTCCGATCTCGGTGGCGCCGGAGTGTGAGATTGACCGTCGATGTCGCGTACCGCCCCCTCACCGCGCGTCAGATAGGCCGTCGTGACTCGATAGTCACCACCCTGGTGAACCGTCAAACCGCCACCAGTCGGTGGATCGGTGTCGTCATTATTGTGCTGATTGAACCCGTTCCACCAATCAAGGTGATACTCGGCCAGGTTGGGTTCTCCCGTCTCGCCGGCGGTTACCCAGTTGCCGGTTATTAATAAGTTACCCTCAATGGCGGACATGGAACCAAATGTCCAGCAGGTACCGTCAATCTGGCTCTTGACCGATGTAACGTAGTTGGTGCCACCCACATCGCGCAGATCGAAGCTGGCCGGCGGATCGGCGATTGCAGCAGCCCCCAAGAGCACTGTCAGTGAGGCGATGATTGTGAGTCGAACTAAAACTAATTTCATCTTTGTCTCCGATTCGAGAAGTAGGTACTATTGGCTATAATATACCGAAGATCTGTCGAAGAACAACGAGAATTTGCTTGGGCTACGAGATCGAGGCGGACGCCAGATAGCAAACGCCACCCCTGCCGAAGCAGGAGTGGCGCCTATGTCAGTCGTCGTTGATTCAGTCCAGGTCAGATCAGCACTCGGGCGGAGGTCCGCCTGCGAACATGTAATCGACCAGAAACACCAGATCGGTAATCGTAATCTCATCGTCTCCGTCGAAATCAGCCGACTGTATGAATATCGGGGGGGGACCCTCGGTGAACATGTAGTCAACCAGGAGGACGAGATCGGAGATATCAGCTACTTCGCCGTCGTTGTTGAGGTCACCACAGGTGTAGGCCGGGGCGATCTCGACTGTCAGCGGTTGTTGGTAGGATGCGCCGCAATCATCCATGGCCCTGGCTGTAAAGCTTACCGTGATCTCCGCCGGCGGCGTTCCGGAAAGGATACCATCACTCGACAGGGTCAGGCCGGAACCGTCAAGATCTTCATTCAGATCGCTCCAGTTAATGGTACCCGTGCCTCCGGTGCAGTTCAGTTGCTGGTTGTATGGTTCACCCACGACACCCAGCGGCAACGATTGCGTAGTGATCACCAGTTCGTCATTGATGGTGAAATCAAACGGCTTTTCGTCCTCAGAGCCTACTTCGTCGGTGGCTTGGGCAATGAACGTGATCGGACCGGAGACAATGGGGGTGCCGGAGAGCAGGCCGGACGACGACAGGGTCAGACCTTTGCCCGATAATCCATCGTTCTTGTCTTCCCAAGTCAGGTCACCGGTACCGCCGATGGCTGTCAACTGCTGTGAATATGGGCAGTTCATGGTCCAATCGGGCAGGCCGGCGGAGGTGATCTCCACAGCCGGATTGATGGTGAAGCTCAGCAACTGCTCATCCTGCTTCTCCATCTTGTCGATAATGTGGGCGGTAAACGATATCGGCACAGCCGTCGTTGGTATGCCGCTGAGCAGTCCCGAACCCGATAACGTCAATCCGGTGCCGACGAGCTCGCCGTTCTTGTCCGTCCACATTAGCGTTCCGGTGCCACCTTCAGCCATCAACTGTTGTGAGTAAGCAATACCTTCTGTCCAATCCGGCAGGGTCTCGGTGATAATATGCGGTCGGTTCTCATCGCACTCCATTCCGATAACTTCGACACCATCGATATTCCATCCACAGTACCGCCAGCCCCCGTCGGTTGTGCCCATGGTCCAGCGCAGGTAAACAGTTGGTTCGTTGTCGGCATACGCAGAGATGTCGAACTCCATCTCTACCCAGGAGTCGTCGGTGATAGTACCGTTATTTTCCCAGATGGTTACCCAATTGGCGCCGTCGGTGCTGATCCTGATGTAGGCGTGATCGTAGATTGGCTGCTCGACACCCAGCCAGCGCTGGAATTTCAGCGTTATCGATGACAGGCCGCTGCAGTTGATGGGCGGGCTGGTCAGGTGGTATTCCGGCATGCTGTTTCCATAGTCGCCGTTTAGGTTATATCCGAAGACGTTGGGTCCGACGCAGCCGGAGCTTGGATCGGGGCCGCCATACTCACCACCGTTTCCGGTAGGCACACCGCGTGCCCATAAGCCACCTGAGATAGTCCAGCCCTTGTCTGTTTCAAAATCGTCTTCAAACACGGTGATAATACCGGTGGCCGCCATTACCGTGTTGGGATTGGCCGGGCTGGGATTATAGAAAGTCCCGTTAACGACTTCCTCAGCGCTGACATAGAAGCTCAACACGTCGCCGCAGTTGATTGGCGGCAGGGTGGCTTCGTAGTAGTTC
>DAOVOW010000305.1 GCA_030629485.1 bacterium | reverse complement strand
TCCCAAAAAGCGCGAAAAGCCCCCATCCCGGATGCACCGCGCCGGACAGAGTGATTCCTGCCAGGATGAAAAACTCGCCGTAGCGGTCACTGACATGATCGAGAATACCGCCGAAGACGGTGCCGATATTGCCGGCACGCGCGGTGGAACCGTCCAGCATGTCGGTGAAGGCGGTGGCGATCATCCAAAAGACACCCCAAAGCATCTGACCATTCCAGAAAAACAGCCCCGAGGCAATCGAGCACAAGAGTGATACACCGGTCAGCATGTTGGGCGTCAACCCCAGCTTGAGACAGATCCGCCCCAGAACCAGGCTGGACTCTTCGTAGAATTGCCGCTTGCGCTGGTTGATAGTCGGCGCGCCTTCCTGAACCGTGGTCTTGGCCATGCCGGAATATAGCGAGCCCTTTGGGCGAGGTCAACAAAAGTGGGAGGGCATTTCGGGCTCCCCCTTTCCCCGACTACCCGTCTATATGATTGACATCACGGGAGTAGGGCCGGATATTGTCGCCGATGTTTATCGATCAGGTCGAAATCGAGGTCAAGGCAGGCAACGGCGGAGCGGGATGTTTATCGTTTCACACCGAGAAGTTTGTCCCCAAGGGAGGGCCGGACGGTGGCGATGGCGGGCGCGGCGGAGACATTATCGTGCGGGCTGACCCCAACCTGACTACCTTGCTGGACTTTCGCTACCGCCGCAAATACCAGGCCCAGAACGGCCGGCCCGGTTCGGGAGGACTCAAAACGGGGAAATCGGGTGAGAGTATCATCCTTCGCGTTCCGGTCGGTACCATCTTCACGGACCGGGATTCCTCGGAGACAATCGTGGACCTGGACGAATCCGGTGTTGAGGTGGTTATCGCGCGCGGTGGTCGCGGTGGTCGCGGCAACGCCTACTTCAAATCGCCCACCAACCAGGCGCCGCGCCAGGTGCAGCCCGGCCAACCCGGCGAAGTAAGAAAGTTGACCCTGGAACTCAAGTTACTGGCCGATGTCGGTCTGGTGGGTCTGCCGAACGCCGGCAAGTCGACAATCCTGGCGACGTTTTCAGCCGCCCGGCCCAAGATCGCCGATTATCCCTTCACTACTTTGGTGCCGAACTTAGGGATCGTCAAATTGCGCGAGTACAAGTCATGCGTGATGGCCGATATTCCGGGGCTGATCGCCGGCGCCTCCCAGGGAAAAGGTCTGGGGCATCAGTTTCTGAAGCACATCCAGCGCACGCGACTGTTGATCTATGTTATCGATATTAACTCCCCCGATCTTGAACAAGCCTACCATGAGTTGAAACAGGAACTGGCCGATTTTGATCAAACGCTGCCGTCGCGACCATCGTTTGTGGTGATAACAAAGATCGACACGGTGACAGAAAGTGATCTAAAAGCTGTTTGTGAGCGGCTGCCGGATGATTATATTCAGTTATCGGCGGTAACCCATGAGGGCGCAGAGCGATTCATTCACGAAATAGAGAGACGACTTGACCAACAGCGAGATGAAAGAACGACTGGTTGACGCCATAGCTTTGATGCGCATTCCCGGCGTGGGTCGGAAACGCTACCGCCGCCTGGTTGAGGCTTTCGGGTCGCCCTCGGAGGTTTTGGCGGCGCCGATACAACGACTGGGAACCGTCAAAGATATCTCCCGGACGACTGCAACGGCGATCAAAGAACAGTATGACGGCCCTACGGCGCGCAGTTATGCCTCCAAGGTTGTGCAGTTGGGCTGGGCGGCTCTGTTGTTCGATGACCCTGGATATCCTGCGCCGTTACGTTCCCTCCCGGACGGACCCGCGCTGTTGTTTCGACTCGGTGAGGCCACCGCGCCGGATGAAAAAATGATCGCTATCGTGGGCACGCGCCACCCCTCGGAGGAGGGCCGCTTGTTCGCCTCAAAGCTCGGTTCAACACTGGCTCGTGGCGGTATCACGATTGTTTCCGGCATGGCCGAAGGGATCGACTCGGCTTCGCACAACGGCGCCCTGGACGGCGGCGGCAAGACGATCGCCGTGCTCGGTAGTTCGCTGGACGTCATCTACCCGGCATCAAACAAAAGTCTGGCGGCGCGCATCAAAAACCAGGGCGCCATTTATTCCGAGTACCTGCCCGGCACCCGACCGGACCGCGCCTTCTTTCCCGAGCGCAACCGCATCATCTCCGGTCTCTCACGCGGCGTGGTGGTAGTGGAGGCCGGCCGCAAATCCGGCGCCTTGATCACCGCCGCCCATGCTTTGGAACAGGGACGCGAGTTGTTCGCCGTACCGGGGTCGCCGACTGATCGCATGAGTGAAGGGACCAATGACCTGATTCGCAAAGGCGCCCGCCTGACTACCTCGCAGGAAGACATCTTTGATGAACTCCCCACTCTAAAGGGAGAAATATTGGCCAGGAAGTTCATCCAATTGCCGGATATGACCGATGCCGAAAAGAAAATCACCAACTTCTTTTCGGCCGGACCGATGCAGGTCGATCAGCTCTCACGCGCCGCTGAACTGCCGGTGTCAGAGTTGATGGAACTGCTGTTGGCGCTCGAACTAAAAGGGGTCGTGCGCGAGCTGTCGGGCAAACGGTTTGTCCTCGCCGAAGAGTACGCATGACACAGCAGACCGTCACCATTGTCAACAAGCTCGGCATGCATGCGCGACCGTCGGCTATGTTTGTCACCGAGGCGACACGCTTTGAGGCTGAAGTGTGGCTAACCAAAGACAGTACCAAAGTCAACGGCAAGTCGATCATGGGGGTTATGATGCTGGCGGCTGAAAAGGGGTCGGAACTTCTGCTTGAGGTCAACGGCCCGGACGAAGACGCGGCATTGGCGGCGCTGGTGAAGGTCATTGCGTCCGGGTTTGGGGAGGAGATATGACTTCAGGGTATTCAGATCGTTAGGACGCCTCTAGGAGCGTGTTGAAAAGGTCACTCAGGCGTGTCCAGGCAGGTCTTGCCGGTTGTGTAACCGTTACATTGTGCTGTCGGGCGTCTCTGCCCGACAGCAACTTATCAATCCTACGGACAGGCCGCCGGCGGAAAACCGAAGTTGAACATGTAATCCACCAAATGCACAAGGTCTGAGATATCGATGTCGGCCGGACCGTCTCCACCCGGATCGATAGGTCCGCTACCGTCGACGTTAGCCTCCTCCCAGCACTGCGGCGCTGGACCGCCGGTGAACATGTAGTCGACTAAATAGACCAGGTCCGAGATGTCGATATTATCTCCGGGATCGTAGTCGATATTGCCGCGGACTGGTGGTATGCAGCAGCTTTGGGAAGGAAGAGCCGCAATGGCCGCCACCAGGTTCGGTCGCGGGCCGATATTCTGGGTGGCTGGGTAAGTTCCCGATTGCTGGGGTGTGCCGGTGGTTTTGAGTATGGCCCGGGCGGAGTCGGGCGGTAGCGCGGTGCCGATATCGGATGGTTGACAGTCGCCCTGCTCCTTGTAGACGCTCTGTAAAATCGCTACCGCCGAGGCCACGTTCGGCGCGGCGCTGGAGGTGCCTCCAAATGAACTGTCGTACCAGTAGTCCTTGCCGTCATCTGAATACAGCCAGCCGTAGCCGGTAGTGGTCACCATCTCGCCCCAGCCCTGAAGGTCCACGCGGGAACCATAGTTGGAGAACCACAAGCGCGAACGATCAACATCCGAACCGCCAAAGGCCGCCGGTACGGCGCCCGCACCAACGATAATGGCCCCTGAGTTGTTCTGCGGCAGGAACGGCCAGTGCCCGCCGTTACCGGT
>DAOVOW010000426.1 GCA_030629485.1 bacterium | reverse complement strand
TATGGACCTCCCCCCCGAAAAGGTGCAAAAGCGCCTGACGCCGCGACAGTTCAAGCTGTACGCGCTGATATGGAATCGGTTTGTGGCCTCGCAAATGAAACCGGCGCGATTCGACGTCGAGACGGTTGACATTACTGCCGATCGGTTCCTTTTCAGAGCTACCGAACAAAGAGTGAAATTCGATGGCTTTCTGAAACTCTACCACGAGGAAAAAGAGCCGGATGAAAACGGCAACGGTGAAAACGGCGCTGAGAGGTTGCCCCGGTTGCGCCAAGACGAGCCGCTTGAGCTGGTCGAATTGAAGCCGACTCAGTCGTTCACCAAACCGCCGGCCCGCTATTCCCAGGCAATGCTGGTCAAACGCCTGGAGGCCGACGGTATCGGGCGGCCATCGACCTACGCCACTATTATATCCACGTTGAAAGATCGGAAGTACGTTGAGCTGGAACAGCGAAAACTCTTTCCGACTGAACTGGGAATCGCCGTGAACAATATCTTAGTCGAGCATCTGCCTAAAGTGTTCAATGTCAAGTTCACGGCCAACATGGAAAAACAACTCGACCTGGTGGAGGAGGGGACGGACGATTGGGTGAAGGTCGTTAACGACTTTTACAAACCTTTTATGCAAACTATTGGCAAGCTTAAGGGCAAAGAAAAAGCGATAAAAGCGTCACTGACACAGACCACCGATATTAAGTGCCCCAACTGCGGTTCGCCCATGGTCATCAAATGGGGCCGTAACGGGCGTTTTCTGGCATGCTCAGCGTACCCGAGGTGCAAAACGGCCAGGCCGTTGCCTGAAGAGGAAGCCAAAAACCGCACTGACAAAAAGTGTGACAAGTGTGGTTCCCCCATGGTCATAAAGACAGGACGATATGGCCGCTTTATGGCCTGTTCCGATTATCCAACCTGCAAGAACACCAAGCCGATAACTCTTGGCATCAAGTGTCCCAAAGAAGGGTGCAACGGTGAGATCGTTGAAAGACAGACCAAACGGCGAGGCGCCTTCTACGGCTGTACCAACTACCCCGAATGTGATTTTGTTACACGGGATCAACCGGTCAAAACCGCCTGCCCGATTTGCGGACACGCCTTTATGGTTCTCAAAGTGTCCAAGGCCAAAGGTGAGTACCTGAGCTGTACCGAATGCGGACACCGGATGGCTCCACAGGCCGCGGAGTCGAGAACCCCCGCCTGAGGCTTGCGGTTCCAGTCATCACGGCCCGCAGAGGACTTTCATCTCCAAAAGACCCGATGTACCTGGCACACAAGAATCGGCCACCCCCGCGCTTGCGGGGATGGGCGAATATCAGAAGAAATGCGGTTCAGTGTCAAGTCACCATTACGGACATGGCGGAGGATCATCGCCGCCAAAGAACAGGTAGTCAACCAGGAAGGTCAAGTCAGCCACGTTGATTGCCTCGGCTAAATCACCGTCAACGTTGCCCTCCTCTCGGCATGGAGGATCATCGCCGCCAAAGAACAGGTAGTCAACCAGGAAGGTCAAGTCGGCCACGTTGATTGCGTCGGCTAAATCACCGTCAGCGTTGCCGCGAATGCCGATGCAGCAGCCTTGTGGTTCAGGTTTGATATGGTCTATGTACCATTGTTTGCTCTGTGCAACCTCGTCAAGGAAGTCCGCGTAGGTTCCGTTCCAGTGGGTGACAATCTCCTCGTAGATGACGATCGTGTCAGTCTTCAATAGGGTCTCGAGAACTATTTTGGTCATGACCATATGCAGGTCTGTGTTCTGGGTATCAGAATTAATGAATTCACTGTAACCCATGTACTTGTACAGTGAATCCGGATGAAAGCCACCTTCCGGATAGACATAGGTCGCATTGTCCTTGATGTAGCCACCGTGCGGGAAAGAGTCCAACAACTTGCCGTTCTTGTAGACCTCAAGGAAGTCAATACCGCCCCAACGGTTAGCGTTAGACTGGCAGCCTGCACCGTCTTCCTCAGACCCTTGCTGCCAGAGCAGTCTCAAATCCCAGTCGACACCGGAGAGGTTGCGGGAATTGGTGTCAGCCGGGATATCAAAGTCGATCGCTTCGCCGATACGCACATCAATGGGGGGAACTGCCAAGGTGTCGTTCAAATAGATCTTCATGCACTGGATCACAAAGCTGCAGGTATCGGGATGACCTTTGGGAGCATACCAGACCTTCTCGATGGCAATAAGCGAGTCGCTGGTTACGAACTTGCCGCTCTCAAAGACCTCGTACTCGCCCATGTCGGTCGTCGGGGTATGATCGCCAAGCGGCACAAACCCTTTTTCGTCAATATAAGAAGTGCCGAATATGGAGAAGTTGACCACCGTGTCGGTACCGCCGTTCTTCTGGTAGCCGACAACCGGTGAGCCGTCGTAGATGTAGACTTCGGCGGCGGTGGTGCTGTCGCAATCGCCGGCATCAACATAGTCCATATTGACTTTACCAAGACCAGCCTTGCCGAAGTTCCCCGTATTGGCCACGATAAGCTTCGTACAAGCGGTGTGGATAGTATCCCAGAACGGCGTATACAGCGTATCTGTCACCCAGCACTCGAACGGGACGACATTCCTCACGTCAGCATTCGGCGGACATAGCTCTCCAAT
>DAOVOW010000294.1 GCA_030629485.1 bacterium | reverse complement strand
CGGTGGCTCGGTTTATTTCGATCGACCATCTCACACCGGCACCGAGAACGTCATTTTTGCCGCCCTCTTTGCCAAAGGCAAGACCACTATCGCCAACGCCGCCTGTGATCCGGAAATTGTCGATGTAGCCCGGTTCCTTAACAAGGCGGGGGCCAAAATCTACGGCGCCGGTACGCCCACGGTGGTCGTACATCCTGTCCGCAGTCTCAAGGCGGTCGATTACAAGGTCTCCGGTGATCGTCTGGTGGCTGGAACCTACATGATCGCCGCCGCCATCACCGGTGGAAAGGTCAAACTGACCGGGTTCGATCCTCAACATCTGACTATGGTAAGCCACAAACTCGTGGAGATGGGCTGCAAGATCGAGACAAGCCGGAACGGTCTGACCGTGACCGGCGCCAGGAAACTCAAACCCATCTCAGTGACTACTTTTCCGTACCCCGGTTTTCCCACTGACTTGCAGGCTTGCCTCATGGCTGCAACTTGTCTGGCCGACGGAACCTCACATGTCAAAGAGACCGTATTCCGGGATCGGTTTACTCACACTATGGAGATGCGCCGTCTGGGCGCCAATATAACAGTAACCGGCGATGAAGCCATTATATACGGTGTTGATCGACTGACCGGGGCAGAGGTAATGGCCTCGGATATTCGCGCCGGGGCCGGGATTGTGTTGGCGGCTCTGGCTGCTCGTGGAAAGTCGGAAGTCCTGCGAGTTTATCATGTCGACCGCGGTTATTGGGCTATCGAGGAAAAGCTCTCCGCCCTCGGTGCCGATATTGTAAGGATAAGTACCTGATTTGAACTGCAGGCACAATGAGAAATTGTCTGGCGAGTCCCAGCCTTATGAACTGGGAGACCCTATTGTTCGTTATAATAATGTGAAATGGAAGCATCAGGCCAACTGGCCACGGGTCCCAAAATGAACAGATTGAAAGTAATAGCGATATTGATACTTGTCCTGACCGGTGTCGGTGTAAACGCCCAGGAAACTTACTTCGGCAAGAACAAGGTTAGATACAAGGATTTTAGCTGGAGTTATATCCAGACACGTCATTTCGACATCCACTTTTACGCAGACGCCTATCCGACGGCCAAGTTTGCCGCCACCGTTCTGGAATCGTCGTATGTAGAGATCAGTCGTGAACTCAGCTACAGGATTCAGCGCCGGGTACCGGTCTTCCTTTACAACTCCCACAATGATTTCCAGCAGACAAACATCCTGCCCTCTCTCATCGCCGAGGGAACCGGCGGTTTCACCGAGGTCTTCAAGAACCGGGTGGTGACACCGTTCAACGGTTCATACGAAGATTTTCGTCACGTACTGCACCATGAGTTAACCCATGCCCTGACTTTCGACATGCTCTACGGGAACGCCTTTTCGGCCCTGGTGTCGCGGCGCCGGCTGTTTAGGATGCCGCTCTGGCTGGCTGAAGGATTTGCCGAGTACTCCTCACGTCACGGATGGGATGCGCAATCGGATATGTGGGTGCGGGACGCCACCATCAACGGCTATCTGGTACCGCTGGAGTACCTCACCGGCTACAACGCCTACCGTGAAGGCCAGGCGCTGATAAAATACATCGCCGACAAGTACGGTGAAGCGAAGCTTGCCGACATCTTTCGCAAGGGGAAAATCTACCTCTCCATCAACAAGGCGCTCAAGAAATCGATCGGCGTTGACCAGGAGAAGCTGTGGGAGGAGTTCTCCCGCGAAATGAAGCGTCGTTACTGGCCGGAGTTAGCGTTGCGCAAGGAGGCCGAAGAGATCGGCACCAAACTGACCAAAGCTCGCAAGGACGGATCCTACTTCAACGAAAGACCGGTCTTCTCACCCGAGGGAGACAAGATAGCTATCTTCACCGATCGGTCCGATTTTACCGAACTTGTCCTGATCTCGGCCGACGACGGCAGGATTCTCGACCGGCTGGTGAAAAGCTCCCGATCGGGTGACTTGGAGTCGCTGCATTCGTATATCTCCGGAACGTCCTTTTCACCGGATGGAACCAAGCTGGTCTTTGTGGCCAAGTCCAACGGAAAAGAGTCGTTGTTCTTCTACGACCTCCTCCGCAAGCGAGTCTACAAGAAGAAACGCTTCGACTTCTATAACCTCATGTCCCCGGCCTGGTCACCCGATGGTGAAAAAGTCGCCTTTTCCGCCCTTAGGGGAAACGAACGTGATATTTTCATTTACTACCCGGACTCCGACCGTCTTGAGCGTCTGATGAGTGATCGCTACGACGATACCGACCCGACCTGGTATCCCGAATCCGATGCCATTCTCTTTTCCTCCGATCGACCCCATCCGCAGAGCCCCGTGTGCGACGGTAAGGACCATCCATACGTCCGTCAAGGTGCGTTCATGCCGGGTGACTTCGTATACGGGACATATAACCTGTGCCGGATTGATCTGACCAGCCGCGAGATCACGCCGGTCGACGTCGGCCCCGGACCCAATACTTCACCGGATGTTTCACCGGACGGCAGCAAGATAGCTTTCATTTCCGGACGCAACGGCATCGACAACATCTACGTCGCTTACACCGACTCCGACCGGGTCTATCCCGTGACCAATATCCTGTCCGGGGTTCTGTATGTGTCCTGGTCGCCGGATGGAAAGAGACTGGCCTTCCAGGCTTTCAACAAGGGCGCCTTTGACATATTTGTGATGAGCGATCTGGTCCCGGTCGGTGACGATGGTGTCCTGCACGCTACGGCCTTTGCTCGCGGAGATAACAGTTTCGTCTCCAGGGGTCAACTGGACAGTGGTGAGCCCGGTGAAAAGAGTGCCGACACAAACAGTGTCAGCGACGCGTTACTGGCGGACCTGAACTCTGACGATGGTGTGCTGGACGAACCGACAGATTCTTTGATGTCTGACGTGCTATCGGACTCAACAGTCAATGCCGGCGTGGTCGCGGAACCGGACAGCCTGGAGTCGGCGGCCGCCGAGCCGTTGGATTCCACGGCTGATGCGGGAGCGACTGCCGTAGTTGACACCTCTGAGTCTGCCGACGACGATGTGATCACTGAATCCGGTATCTACGATGAAGAATATGTCCACGTCAGCCACCGGACCGACCACCCGCTCGATGCCTATATGCAGGACGTTATCGGCGACAGCACAGACTCCTGGACGACCACACCGATGAAGGAGCCGGCTTCATTTGACTCCATAGCGCCGCCGTCACCGACGGGTGACTATGAAGTGCGGCCTTACAAGGTGAAGTTCACGCCCGACTATGTCGGTGGCGGTTTCGGCTACGACACTTTCTTTGGTCTGCGTGGACAGACGGTTTTTCTTTTCTCCGATTATCTGGGTAATCATCAGATTCTCGTTGCCACCGACCTGGTGAATACGATCGATCAGTCGAACATTCTGGCCTACTATCTGAACAGCCAACATCGCATCAACTACGGTCTTGGGCTTTTCCACAGCAAGAACTTCTATCTCGATACCGACAATCACCTGTTTTCCGACCGGTTCTATGGTTTTCAACTGTTTGCCAGCCGTCCGTTCTCTGTATTCAGCCGGCTGGAATTGACAACGTCGCAGTTTTTCATCGACCGAGAGTATTATGACATCGAAGATCTCCGACCAAACCGTGGCGTCAAGGTATCCACGGCCTCAGTTTCGTATGTAACCGACAACATAATCTGGGGATTGACCGGTCCCTTGAACGGTCGGCGATCCAAACTGACTCTGGGCGGCGGTGTCAATCTGATCGGTCCGGACACTGTGCAATTCCATTCGGCTGAATTCGACTATCGCAAGTACTTGCACTTCGGTAATCTCTACTCGCTGGCTTTTCGTGTCACCGGTGGCGCCTCGTTCGGCCGTACCCCCAAGAAGTACTTCCTGGGCGGGACCACCAACTGGATAGGCAACACT
>DAOVOW010000182.1 GCA_030629485.1 bacterium | reverse complement strand
GGCAATATCATCGATGACACCAATGATTTCGCCGATCTGATCGGCGGACGTGGCCAGCTTGGCGATGTTCTCGGAGGATTCGCGAACCACGCTGGCGATTCTGTTCATCCCCTCAATAGTCTCATTTATCACTTTACCGCCATCCTCGGCTGTCTCGGAAGCTTTCTTGGAGCCATCGGTGGCATCGCCGGCGTTCTTGGACGATTCGACGATGGTAGCGCTCATCTCTTCAACAGCCGTCGATATCTGAGCCACCTGCTCAGATTGATCTTTGGATCCGCGCGACATCTGCTCGGAGGTAGAAGCGATCTCGGTGGAGGCGGACACCAGTTGTGTCGCGTTCTCGCCTAACTTGCGCACCATCACGATCAGGTTGGTGACCATGGTCTTGAACGAATGGCCCAGAACATCCTTCTCGGACTTCGGCTCAACCTGCACGGTCAGGTCGTTTTGGGAAATACTCTCCGCCGCGACAGCCAGTTCCTTCATGTAGTCGATCAATCGACGGAAGGCGTCGGCCAGGGCACCGATTTCATCTTTCGACTCGAGTTCAATGTTATGATCGATATCACCTCTTGATATCTCCTTGGCGATATAAGCCATGTTGGAGACCGGCTTGGAGATGCCGCGTGCGATCACGAAGGCGACAAAGATTCCAATGAGAATAGCTCCAATGACGAAGCTGATCGCCAGGATGATGGCCGACGTCTGCGCCGCTTCCATCTTGTCTCTCTGGACCCCGCGCAGTTCATCCAGACTCTTGACAGTTTCTCTGCCTGCCGCCACCATCATCTCGTCGGCTTTCAGTTGCTCTTCGTGAATGCCGCGATAGGTGTTAAACCCATTTTTGTATTCGCCTATTGCAGCAACAATAGCGTCTATCTGATCCAGGTTTACCTTCTGCTTCATCTTGGCCCTGGTCGCTTGGCACTGTTCGACAAATTCATCGATATGCGCCAATACATATTCGGCATATTCATCGTTCTTGCGGATTATCCAGTTCTTCTCAGCCTGTCTAAGCTCCAGCATGTACCTTATCAGCCGGTTGGCGTCGTCTGCCTTTTCCCAACGTTCTGTGAGCTTGGTATGAGCTTGCTTCTGAAGGAGTTCGTCCATCATCAACTGTTTCTGATCCTCCCTCAGCGTCGCAGCTTCTTCATTGACCTTGCGAGCCGCCGTCACCATTGTCTCCATGGCGACCTCGGCTTCCGCGTGATACTCTACCCACTGGCCAAAAGCCGCTTCGTACTTCTTGGTTTCCGCACGAGATAACTCGAGGGCAGCGATATCAGCCTGGTCCTGGAGACGCGCTTTTGTCTCATCGGCCTGTGCGTACATCTTGGCGGCGGTCTCATGCACTCGCTCGACGTACATTTGGTCGCCGCGCATGATGAAGTTCTTTTCCTGCTGACGACAATCCTTGGCCCACTTGATCAGCCGGTTGGCGTCATCGGCGTTTGTCACCATCTCCCCAACCGTGGTCAGGCCGTTCCAGCCTACATAGCCGACGGCCATGACTAGAACGAGGACAATTCCGAAACCGATATACAGCTTCTTGGCAATCTTGAGATCTTTCCAACTCATTTCAACTCTCCTTCACGAAATGTTTAGTACGTTGATCTTCTGTAATTTTGTGGGCGGCAGACCTCCCGGTCTGCCCCAAAAGTGTGTGTTCCGGCAGGTCTTGCGGTTGCCGAAGGCAAACGTGTGACCTGCCGGTTGATAGTTCTACTGTGCAACAATGGCTTATGAGTAATCGTCGGGTCACACCCTCGACTTCGTCGAGTCCAGGACCCGACGAAACGATCTTGTGGGACAGCCTCTCCCGGTCTGCCCGTGTATCCGCGTGGCGCACGAGGACGTACACCACGCACAAAACCCTGCAATCGTCATTGCGAGGCGTGCATTGCGCGCCGTGGCAATCTCTAAAGTGGCTGTCCCATAACAATTGGAGATTGCCGCGTAGCGGAAGAAGCCATTTATGGCCTCGCAATGACGAAATTATCACTTTTTCAACTCCCTACTAGAAAGCCACCTGTACATTCACCAGGAACTCGTTGTTGTCGACCGATTCCCCCTGCTCGGTATTCAACTGGTAGTTCAACTGTATCTTCGTGTACTTCTTGTCCACGAACAGAGTAGTGCCCAGGGTCAACCTGTCGGTGCGATTGTTGTCGACGTCCAGGTCAAGATCGTGCTGCTCATAACGAGCCAGCAACTGCAGTTCCTTCAGAAAACCCAGACCGAGATCGAACGAATGACCACCCCAGACATACCAGCCCTGGCGTTTGGTGTCACCGTGTTTGGAATGGATGTATTCCGCTTCAACGATTTCATGACGCCACTTCCAGGTCAGCGAGCTTCCATAATCAACCATCTTCTCTTTGAGTGCGTCGACTTGGTTGGTCTTGCCCGCATAGATGTTCGGCGCTACAGTGAACATGCTGGCCAATTTGACTTCGGCGCGAGCGACGAAGTTCTTGTTGTTGTTGACGTCGGAAGTGTTGATTCCTGAACCGTTGAACATACCGGCGGTCAGTTTCAGCGAGTAGTCGGAGTTGAACTTCTGCCTATACGAGATGGTGGCGCCGACGTCGCGGTTCGTCGTCAATCCGGTGATTTTCGACCGGTTCACGAACGGCGCACTGGTCGCTGAAATCAAGAAGTCGGTGCCGAACGGCGGCTTGTACTGACCGATACTGAACGACCACTGTTGGTGAGGTGAAATGGTCACCTGGCCGTCAAGCAGTTTGGGGTCCTTGGCGAACTCGCCTTGGATCTTGATCTGGGCGTACTCGTTGATATCTCCCTTCACGGTGATCCGAGCCCGCTTGGCCACAAAACTGGAGGTCTCCTCCGGCCCGCTGACAAAATGCTCGTGCACAAAAGCGCTGAGCGCGATTTTGCCGTGTTTGACCGACGGATTCGGCTTGGACGTTGTCCCCTGACCGAACTGCATCGCCTCTAACGAAGCGTTGAGTTCGTTGAGCTTTTCAGCGAGTCTGGTCACCCTGGGATCTTCGTTCGGCGGCTCGTAGAAACCGTCGTCGTCGATCGAAGCCAGTTGTTCTCTGTTCTCACCGGTCAGGCTCTTCAGTAAGAGGACCTCAGCTTTGAGGAACTCGATGTCGTTCATCAGAGTTGTCCAGTGCTCACTGCTGACCGCGCCGCCCGCCTCCGGCCTCTGCCCGAGTTCTGCGCGCAGTTCTTCCATCGCCTGCTGGCGAGCCGATGATTCCCTGGCTATCATTGCCTTGAGATTGGCCTCGACTTTCTCGACCGCTTCCATAAGCTGGCCGAAGTCCTGGGCCTGCGCAGTCGTCCCGATGAACAACGGCGTCACCAGGGCCACCAATGCGATGCTCAGCAAAGCTTTGCCGGCAGACCACAGTTTGCGCTTCTTCATCCTTGCCTCCTTTTGTGACATTCATCACGCCTATTTTGGTTTACGCCCTCTGTTCTACAGCTTACATCGACCGGTCAGCAGCGACCGTGAGAGTCCAATTTGGCCCCCATTTGGCGTAGGCAAGCTACGCCATCCACCCGGGCGTGGAGTCGAGCTTAGATTGTCTTGAGATAAGAACTGAGGTTGACGGGCTTACCTGCGATACCCAGCTTCTTTCGGATATTGCGGCGATGTTTACGCACGGTGGCCTCCGACAAGCCGATGAAATTGCCAATCTGTTTGGAAATCAAACCATCCCGGACCATATTGCTGACTACCACCTCACGCGGCGTGAGTTGGGCGTAGGCTGAGTGCAATTTCTCGCTCAATGGAGCCGCGGCCTGCTCCAGGCAGCTTGAAAGGAATTGCAACTGCCGTTTCTCGACCGGGTTGGCTTTATCCTGCAGGGCTTGAACGATCGGTTTGACCAGGCGATCGATATTAGATCGTATTCGAAAGGCCAGCAAAGATTTCTCTTCTTCGATTCGGTTTAGTACCTGCTGCAGAGTGACATTACGCTGGGTTAGCTCGGCATGTTTGGCTTCCACAATCTGATTGGCCAGGGCCAGGTCGGCCTCAGCGTCGCGACGCTGTTCGATTCCCTCCGTCAGGCGGCTGGCCATCTCCACCGCCTCGGCCTCTCGGTCGAGTGTCAGCCGCTTGTGTGCCGGTACGTCCGCAGCCGTCGCGGCATCTCTGTTTTCCAGTCGTTTCATAAAGTCTCTGCAAGGCACTCGTCGGCGCCCCTTGGTGATATCATCGGAAGCTTGCGCAGGATCTGAACAGGAATTGTCCGGCCTTCGGCTCTACTCACGTCGCCGGTCAATCAACCCGGTAATGCAACTGTAGTAGAAGAACCCGGCCCAACTCGCCAAACCAACGGTGGTCATGGCAGCATGACGGTTGTATCCGGTAGCGATCTGAAGATCATACAAGTGATCGTAACCCCAGACAACCAACAGGGCAAAGACGGCAGCTACGGCGCAACCAATCAGCCAGAACAGGAATTTCCTGCGCGGCGTATGTAAGGGTCGTGATATAGTCGGCGGAGGAACGAGGTGACCTTTGAGTATATACAGCACCAGCACCACAATCCCCACAAAAGTGCTTAGATGCTGTATGAAGCGACACAACGGTTGGGAGATGCCGAACAGCGTGAACGACTCCTTGAGAACCGGGAATATCCATGCAATCTCCCCGGTCTCATGTGTGAGCGAATCCCAGAAGAAATGACTTAGCGCTCCGATTAGCACTGATGTCATGAGCACCACCCATGCTCTCAGGCTGTGTACTCGGAACTGATGATCGGCCAGACCTGACAGGTGGCGATCCAACGGCCAGGGGAGATTATGGATCACCGGCTGTTTGAACAGGAGATGGAAGGCAAACGAAAAGGCGATTCCGGCCGGCAGACAAAAAACGAACAACCCCAGCCAGGAATGACTGACACCACGGTAGCTGGTCTGCATCATCAGAAAGTAAAGCAGGTCCGGCGACATTGCGCCCGCCATCAAACCGGTCAGTGAAAACCAGTTTGGCTTGAGTTGTTTCAACGGCAGAACAATCGCCGGATGAGAGATGGTAAACGGCATTGTTTCTTATAACCGGAGCGGCGGGCGATGTTCGCAAGTTTGAATCGTCGATCTGCAACCTTGTGGCGGACGAATCTTCAGATTCGGCCGCAATCCCCGCTGAGT
>DAOVOW010000047.1 GCA_030629485.1 bacterium | reverse complement strand
GAAGACACTCGTGTCGTAGCGACGCGGCAATCCCGACGGCGGAGCCGTCGCTATCCAGTCGTCATCGCGAGGTGCGGAGCGCCATGGCGATCTCGCTGGTGGAACCATCGCGATCCAGTTAACATTGTCGACGGTCATTTCATTGCTATAAAGCGACGCATCGTCACCGACAACCACGCGATTGTTCACGGCATCGATGCGCAGAACATACAAGGGCGTCGGATGCGAGATACCCAACCCGCGCCGTTGACCGACAGTGTAGTACGCCGCGCCGTCATGGTGACCCAACACCCGACCGGACTCGTCCACGATATCCCCCGGGGTGGGAGGTGTTTCGTGTCTGTCGTCCCATTCGCGCAGAAAGCGATGGTAGTCATCATCGGCGACAAAACATATTTCGCGCGATTCCTTTTTCTCGGACGTTTTCAGACCGTGCTGCCGCGCGATCTCACGCACTTCCGATTTGTGCAGCCCGCCCAATGGCATCAATGTCATGGCCAACGCAGCCTGAGTCAGCCCCCAGAGGAAGTATGACTGGTCGCGGGTGTTATCGACACCTTTTCTTATCAGGTAAGAAGCGTCACTATCTTTTTCGATTCGTGCGTAATGTCCGGTGGCGATGTAGTCACACCCGATCTCGTGCGCTTTCCGGAGAAACGCCCGCCACTTGACATCAGTGTTACACCGCACGCACGGGTTAGGTGTACGCCCCGCTTTGTACTCATTGACGAAATTGTCGATCACTTCAGATCGAAACTGTCGCGAGAGGTTCAACACGTAGAACGGTGCGTCGATAGCATCACATATGCCGCGGCAGTCGTTGACGGCGTCGAGCGAACAACATCGCCCGTCGCGGTAGACGTCGGCTCCCACCTCGGCATAGTCCCACAGTTTCATGTGGGCGCCGACAACATCATATCCCTGTTCCTTCAGGAGCAGGGCGGCGACCGAGGAGTCAACCCCACCCGACATAGCTACGAGAACCGTCTTCGACATCTTATCTGCCAAAACAAAGGGCCGCTGCGCGACCCTGGTTTGCTGCGCGAGAACATTGCAGGCTACGCCTGGGATTGCCGGTAAGTCGGCGACATGGCGCGCAGTCGTTCGATGATCGGCGGGAGAACTTCGACGACATAATCCATATGCTCCTTGGTGGTGGCCCTTCCCATCGAGAAGCGCACCGCGGCCTGGCCGCGTTCCAACGGCACACCCATCGCTGTCAGCACGTGCGACGGCTCGGTGGCGCCGGAAGTACAGGCCGACCCGGATGACGCCGCAACACCCTTCAGGTCAAGACTGAGAATGATCGACTCCCCCTCGGCGCCGGAGAAGGAGAGATTGATAGTCTGAGGAATGCGACGCGTGCGCGAGCTGTTGAGATAGGTATCGGGCACGGCGGTTGTGATCTTTTCGATGAAGTAGTCGGCCAGTTCGCTAAGGTGAGTGAAGTCGGATTCACGCTGCTTTTCAGCAATCTCCAGCGCTTTGGCCAAACCGACGATGCCGGCGACGTTTTCGGTGCCGGGACGGCGTTTCTTTTCATGGGAACCGCCATAAAACAGGGGAGCTATCTTCACACCCTGGCGGATAAACAGCGCGCCGGTTCCCTTTGGTCCATATATCTTGTGACCGGTGAGCGACAGCATGTCAACGCCCAACTGTTTGACATCCACCTCAACCTTGCCTATCGACTGCACGGCATCGGTATGAAACAACGCGCCGCGTTCACGGGTCACGGCGGTCAGCGCGGCAATGTCCTGTACCGATCCGGTCTCGTTGTTGCCGTGCATAACCGAGACGAGGCAGGTGTGGTCGGTGATCAGCTTAGCGAGTTCGGTCGCCGAGGCGAACCCTTGGCTGTCGACAGGGAGCAGGTCCAGATCGAAACCTTCATGGTGGTGCAGATGCTCCGCCGGTTCTATCACGGCGTGGTGTTCGGTGGCGCCGACGACGAGATGCATTTTCTTGTTGCGATACTGATAAGCCGTGCCGAGTACGGCGATATTGTCCGACTCGGTACCCCCCGACGTAAAGTACAACTCGGACGGTTCACAGTTGATGACACCGGCTATCGTCTCGCGCGCCTGCTCCAGCGCCACCTTAGCGTCACGTCCGAACATATGAACGGAACTGGCGTTGCCGTAACCTTCATTCAGATACGGAAGCATTGCTTCCACCACCGCCGGATCTACCGGCGTCGTGGCATTATGATCGAGGTAAATCGGTTCCATACTCACTCAGTTATTAGTCACGCTCAATCAACTCTCAACGAATACGCACAGAGAGTCGCATTCATTGGTCCACAAAGGTGATAGCTACACCTTTGTCAGAAAGCATACAATATACTAAAATGCCAGCGATAGTCAAAAGCTATCGTCTCGGTCTTGATCCGTCGAGCATAGTCAACACGGATAGGTCCGGCGGGCGAGACTATTTGAACCCCGGTGCCGTAGCTGTAGGCGAGATTATTCAGGGACATCTCCTCGGGCTTGCGGTAGCCGTTGCCCATGTCAAAAAAGACCGATTGCCACAGCGGCCAGACACCCAACACATCCTTCAGGAGAGGAATGAACTGGAATACCTGCAGCGTCTGCCAGCGAAACTCCTGGTTGAATAGAGCGATGAAGTTAGCCTTCTCCAAAGTACCATCGGGCAATCTGGGACCAAGGGAGTTAACTTTGAAGCCGCGGATACTGTTGGCGCCGCCGAGGTAGTAGCGATCGATGATGGGTACCTCTTGGGACGGGCTGAATGGTTGTGCCCATCCGGCTTTGAACCGGGTAGCGGAGATCCATCCCGGCCAGACGATCTGAAAACTCGCCCAACTGGCCTCAATCTTAGTGAAATTGTTGTCACCGCCGAGAAAGCCGCCATAGAACTCAATGCGCAAATCGGTCAATGACCCCCGGCGAGGGATAAAGATATGGTCACGGCTGTCTCGACGAAAGGCCAGGTAGACGTTTCGTCGCACCTCGATTCCCTGCTCATCTTTGAGAAACTGGACCTCGTCTTCGGGTACGCCGAAAATCTCGACCGATTCGTATTCCATGCCGAAAGCACCCCGAATCTCGCGTGAGAACTTCTTCACCGTCGAGGCCGAAAGGGTCCAGCTTTGAATGCGATAGTTCTGTTCTGGATCTTTGACACCCGGTTCCCACTCAGCAGCCAGGGTCAACGGCATTCGCGTACCAAACAACCATGGTTCCGTAAACCGTACCCGGTAGATATGTTCCAGCAGACCGCGCCCACCGCCGATACCGAACTTGAGACGAGCCGACAGATCGTAGCGACGGGAACCAAACAGGTTACGTCCGCCGAAAGCTGCCGACACATCCCATTCGATATCGCGCACTTGTGACTGACCGGCGCCCGTCTTGAACGTCGTATACAGCGGTTTCTTTTCCCGAACTCTGAGAATCATTTCCGGCTTGAGGCTGTCGGTCGAGGATTCGGAATGTACCACCGAGGCGGTACTGAAATACCCCGACTCCAGAAGACGTCGCCGGGTGTCTATGATATCCTGACGTCGGTAGAGCTTACCCTCGTGGATTTTGGACTCCCTTGACACTGTGTAGTCGGGATAACGGTTAGTTCCGATCGGGGAAACCTGGCCAAAGTGAACCAAGTGCCCACCCTCTATGTGAAAAGTGATAGGGCACAACGAGTCAGCGACAGCGCTGTCGAGATGGTAGCTGACTTGTGCGTAGGGATATCCCTTGTTAGCGAAGACCGTTTTCATATCGAACGTAGTCTGGCGAAGATCAAAGAGGTTGATCGGCTTTCCCAGACGCAGCCGCTCACTTAACTTGTACACGTTGACATGTAAATGGTGGTCGTAGTCACCGGTGATCGCCTTCTGGCCGTAGAATAGCCGGCGACCTTCGGAAATGGATACGTTTATGACCGCGGACGAATCGACCGCGTTGACGTCAAACGCCTCAACGACCTGAGCACCAAGAAAGCCGTTTGTGAAATACAGATACTTGATCTCAAGAGTGTCGCGTCCCAATGATTCTCGTTGAACTTGTGTGCGACGGTCACCTTTGAGGGTGCCCCACAGCGAGCGAATGCGGGAGTACATTCGTTTGCGGATTTCAGTCTCACTGAAGTAAGAATTGCCTTCGACATTAATCATACTGATGCCCGGCTTGTTTCGGAGCCACCGCAGCTTCAGGCGCTCCTCCCGACTGTCAGCCTGTGCCAGAGAGATCATCAGAAGGGCTATCGCTATGGGCTGTACTAATCGAGCCATCAAAACTCCCAGTGCGCCTTGAAGCTGAGCCGATAAAGTTCTTCCTCGTCGAAACGTCCTTCCAGCAGGAAGTTCTTATTGAAACGATACTCGACACCTAACTCCTGCAAGCTCTCGAATGACAATGCTGAGCGGCCGTAAACGTAGAGGTTCTGGGCAGTGTAGAATCCGACGGTGACGCGCGCTTTCAGCGGATCGAACTCACCTTCATAGTAAGGATCAATCTCAAAAGTTTCAACGCCCAGCTTGTTGAGCCGGCGGCTGCCGATCTGGGATATCCGCGAGCCGACGATTCCGGAGATGCTTTGTTCCAGGCGACCGGTGGCTGTTAGCGAGTCAGACATATAGTAATTCGCAACCAGCAGCGGCACGATCTCTTCACGGGTAAGCTGGGAGCCGTCACACACGTTTATGTCAGGAATATCGAGCGTACCGGTGACGTGGATACAGACTTCTATTTGTTCCCGGGTCACTTCCTGCTCGTCCAACGGAGACTGACCCACGGCGGCCACCCGGGTGTGTCCGATAATATCCAACTGTGGGTTCGGCACTTCATTGCCCTCAAAAAACACTCGTCCACCCGGCTCCAGCTTAAACGTCTTGTCAAACAGGAAGCCGCGTCCGCGCAATATCTCCATCTCTCCGATAAAGCGCATGACCCCATCCTTTCTGATTAGATTCAATTGGCCGGACAGCTCGGCATCGATATCATCGTTCTTGATCCAGTAGTTGGATGGAATCTCGATGTTCAGGTCCAGGTTCCAACTGTTCTCCAGGGTAAGCGCCGCCATGATCGGAGAGCCTTCATGTGGTTCAGCGAAATTGACGAGATACTTCATGGACACAAGCTCAACATCACCTGTTACCAATGGTGGACTATCTCCACCGATATGGAGTTGCGACCTGGCTTTGGCCTTGATGTCCTCGAGTTCGTAGGATACCGAAAGCGGGTCGAGGATGGTAACGTCGATATCGTAATAGAGATTGTGGAGCGACTTGACGATGATTTCACCGTCGAAGAATACAGGATGCTTGGGGTCTGGGGAGTATACCTGCGCCTGCTCGATCGAGATGCGGTTGTTGTGCATAGTGACGCCGACTGAGTCAGTATAGAATGGGTCCTCCAGGTCAAAGTATTTCAATCGCGCCTGGCTGATATGCGCGTCCCCTTCCAGGTTGGGAGCGTTGGGTGTTCCCGATAGGGTGAAGTCGGCTGCAAAGTTACCGGTCAACTCTTCAACCGACGGCAGCACCAAACTGACCAGATCGAAGCGCCGGTCGGCAGCGGTGATGTGAATGTCCATCGGTCGGTCGGGGAAACGTTCAATAGCGTCCGATGTGAAGGCGAGGTCCACATGAAGGTATCCGTCGGCTCGATACTGTCCGGGATCAGACAGAATGATCAGGCTGTCGAGATCGAGCCGCTGGTCGCGGTAGCGCGCCCCGACCACGAGATTACCGAGCACGAGATTACGATAGACCAGGGAGTCTATCGAGGCTCGCACCTCCAGGATCGGCTGATTCAAATCACCTTGCACTCCGATATCGCAGGAGACGCGACCACCGAACGGCAGTTCCTCGTCGAACAGATCAACCCAGGGACCGGCCGGCACTTGTTCGGCCAGGATCGTCAGGTCGAGTGATTCATCGAAGTTGGCCCGCCCTCGCACTGCGATCATAGCGCCGTTGTCGACGATGGCCGCCTGACAGAACTCAAACCCGGCCGAGTCGATCTCGATCAGAAGGGGCATACGATTGTAGAAGTCGACCTCAAACACTTCCAGAGCTAACGAATCGAAATCGAGCTGCATCGGGTACGCGCCATAATCGAGAAGACCTTGCGTCACAACCGAAGAAAACTCGTTTTGCAGGTGAGCAGTATCTATAGACACTTTGTCGGAATCCACGGTGAGATAGCTGTAGCAAGTATCATAGGGAATACCGTAGGCGTTGCCGTCGAAACACGAAACCTGCACAAAACCCTCCCGGCCGGTGAGGAACCGGGCCAGGTCAAACTCCGCCGAAAAATCACGACTAAAGAATCCATACAACCACAGCGAATCGGATTCAAAGTGTCCTTTCAAGTCAGGGTCGGAGGTGCGACCGCATACCAGAGCTTCCGCCCGTCCCCGACCGGCCGGTCGATCCACAAACAGTTTGCCTCGGTAGCGGTCGAGGTTGTGCAGGTCGGCGGTTACCGTCAGGTCGGTTTCGGCCTTATACTCGACGCAGCCGGCGAGAAGGAAACTGTTCTCGAAATAATCAATCCGGAACGGATCGACAAAAACCAGCGAGTCGGTCGTGATAACCAACTCGCCCGTCGCATCGTGAAAATGATAGCTGTGAAACTCCGAGTCAAACAGTTCAGTGCCGATATTCAAAGCCAGGGTGCTCTTGCGAAACGATTCTCCGCGCAGGTCGATCCGACCATTGAGATCAGAGTGGAAGCTGTTAGCGATCAGTTCCTTGAGGTCAAAACCTCGCAGGTCGGCGCTGAGTTGGTACCTCTCCGGTTTGGTGGTGAAATCAATCTCGCCGCTGCCATCAACGCCACATGAACCCAGAATAGTGCCGTACAAGCTATCCAGAAACAGATGCTTGTTGAGAAACCGAAAGTCCGCATGCAGATTTTCAAACGATGCCATCATGAAGCGACCGCCGATATCGACACTCCCGCTCAGCTTTTCGTCTTGCAGCAGAACCTGGCCGTTAAGATCAACTACGCCCTGAAGCCGGGGACCGATAAAACTCGCGACTTCGGCCAGGTCAAGGTTGTCGATGTCGAACGAAACCGCCGCCGACCATGGTTCAGAAGTGGTTACGCTGCCGCTTAGGCGCAGATGCGTGTCATCCGCATGGAGAAGAAGATCCTTGAGAAGAAGACGGCCTTTGTCGTAGGTCAGTTTGCCGCCGGCAGCATCAAGGCGCAGCCGCTTGTCGGCTGACGCAAACTCAAGACGTTCAACGCTGATGCCATAGGTTCCATCACTCGATTGCAGTGCCAGAACAAGATTGATATCTTCGATCCCGAGAGTGTCGACGCCTTCGATAACATGAACCGTGACGTCACTCAAACCCAGCATTTCCACGGCGAAGCTTGGAGGTGTGATGGCCTCGGACGAGTCGGACCGGCGCGGGAACCTGGGGATCAGCCAGCCATCGATACTATCGCGCACCACCGTGATCACGGCTGAGTCGATGAAGAGATATTCAAAAAGGAAGTTGCGGCGCCACAGGTTTGAGAAGGCATAGGCGGCGGTGATGCGAGGAATGTCCGCCAACAGGTAGCGGTGGGTAGAATCGACATAGTGAATCGTGACATCCTCAAGCACGGTTCCGCTGAGGATGTCCCCGGCTACTTTTCCGACATGTACTTCCAGATTATACTGCTCATCGAACAGCGAGGAGAGACGACTATTGATGATAGCTTCCAGACCATCCAGCGTGAAGAGGTACACGAAGATACCGGCCACCGCAACGATGCCGACGGCCAGGAGGATAACGAGGATTCGGACAAGTCTCTTCATCGTTCACCATTAATTCCGTTCAGCAATGACACCGCTGCTCGGAATCCACTCGGAGCACAGTCTTTCTGGTCCTCAATGATTCTACGAACCAGGGCCGGATCGGCTCCCACGTTTAGAGCCCCTCTCATGTGCGAGTGCAGTTGCTTCGGTCGGTTCTCGATTATCAGGCAGGCAACAATAGCCAGTTCGCGATCGATCAATGACACCCCCGGCCGTGACAGAACCTTGCCGTAGCCCTCGATAATCATCCATCGAAACACCTCGGGCGCGACCGCCTCGACGTGCGTTCTGAGTGGATCGAAGCTGGCGCCGTACACACGGCGGCAGAGCGCCAGCCCGTCTTCGAACCAGACCTGTGATTCGTCGGGTGTGACCGGCTCGGTCACCGACGGCAGACTGATCTCCTCAAACTGATCGGCCAGGTGCTCGGCCGCAGTCAGCATTCGTGGAAAACCGAGAAACAGATAGGACTGCAGGACCACCTCATAGAACTCGCGGTGGCCGAGGGAGTGGTCCTTGCCCAGCTTAATCATCATGGAAAGGGCCGGCTCGTCGGCCAGTGCGATAGCAGCCGAGTACCCCGCCAACAGCCTGGAGACAGTATCCTTCTCGCCTCGAAACGAAACCGCCCAGGCCAGGAACTTATCCGAATAAACGGCGTGAGTCATCCCTGACAAATTAGTCAAGGATACGTCGCTTGGCAATATAGAATTAGGGGCCGAGGTTTCTGAGTCGGTCCTCAAGTCTGATCAGTGAGCGCTTCAAACGCTCCACCTCGCGGTAAATCGAGTCCCTGGTATGAGCCTTGGGATCCGGTGTCAGTTGACCGGCTGAGAAGTTCCCCACTGGCGACAATTGGCGCTGACCGACGTTCACTCTGATCAGGTAGGGACGGTTATGACGAATGACACCGAGTTCAATCACACTGCCCGGAGCACTGTGTCGTACCTGGTTCATCAACTCGAAAGCGGAGCCGATCGATCTGTTGCCGATGCTGAATAACAAGTCGCCTTTGCGCAGCCCCGATCTGGAGGCAGGAGAGTCGTCCAGGACTTCCGTGACGATGGTGCCTTTTTCCACTACCATCAGCCGACGTCCTCCCGCGGAAGCCGGTTGAATCGGCGGTGTCAGTTCAATTCCGGGTGATATCTCGATATCGGCGGTGGTGATGCCGATATACCCCGCCACCCGATCGCCCTGGGCGAGCAGATGATTGACGGTTGTCGGCAGTTTATGGGCAGGAACGGCCAGGCCGGTTTCGCCTGAACGATCTCGGCCGAGCCCACCGATCACCATTCCCAGAAGTCGGCCGGCCAGATCGAAAACGCCGCCGCCGATGGTACCGGGAGTTATGGCCGCTGAAAATTGCAGGGAGCCGTCCGGCCGCGTCCCGGCACAGAAACCCAAGGTGGGGCTCGCCCTCAGTCCGTAGGCATTGCCGATAGCGACAACCATCTGGCCGACACAGCCGTGCTTCTCGGTCAGTTGGGCCGGCCGGCCCAGGGGGCAACCGACACTCAACAAGGCCAGCCCGGTGTGATAGTCGATACCGACCAGTCGCGCCGGCAGAGCGTGGTCCTCGAACCTGACCACGATCTGATCATACCCGGCCACGGTCACAGCAGCCACAATAATGTGACCGGCGCTGTCTATGATGGTGCCGGATGTGATGAGCCGATGCACGGCTTCGTCAGCCGCGCCCTCAAGCAGATCTCCCGGCACCGACCTTGTCGCTTCTACTGTCACCACTGAGCGAGAGATTTCATAGATCAACTCACTCAGGCTGTTTTCAAGATTGTAAAGAGAGCTATCGGCGGCGCCGGCCGACCCGGCAAAAAAGACCGCCAAACAGCTTAGTAAGAACCGTCCGGCGGTCGAAAAAGAAATCGTTAGCGGTTTAATACGCGTCTGGACCCTCCTTCTCTACCGTCGACTGCGGCACAACAAATATCCTCACCACCGGTCGCATCCGAAAATAATTGGCCACAAACGGCATCGGCCGACTGCTCCCG
>DAOVOW010000213.1 GCA_030629485.1 bacterium | reverse complement strand
GCGGCAGCAACAGTGCAGAAAGCCCGAAGTCAGACACGAGCGACGGCGCGGTGGCCGTCGCGGCGGCCATGTCCCTGAACATCGCTGAAGCAGATACCTCGGCCACCATCGGCGGCGGCGCGATCATTGTGGCGCAGGGCCCTGTCACCGTGCGCAGCCGCGCCAATACAGACGCAACTTCGACGGCCGACGGCGGCGCCGTCACCACGGCGGACGGCACGACGGTCGGCGCTGCCGTGGCGCTGAACTTTGCCGGGATCCACAACACTGCGAGCATCGCGGACGCGACAGTCACGGGCGACGGCATCACCGTCGAGGCCATCATGGCCGACCGCACCGTCAAGGCCCCGGTGACCTCTCTTCCCGTTGTTGACACCAGCAAGGACATGATCTTTCTCGGTCTGGATGCGGGTCTGAAGACCGGCGACAAGGTTAAGTATGACAAGGGGTCAGGGAGCGCGATCGGCGGGCTTACGAATTCGAGCGATTATTATGTCAACGTCCAGAAGGACGGGACGGTCAAGCTTTACGACTCCGAGGCTCATGCCAAGACGGGCGGCACTATAGGACTGAAGGACCTCACCTCCGGCGCGACAGGAACTGAACACAAGTTTTATAAGTACGTCACGATTTCGGGTACTTCTGCTCCGAACTATCTCAGCCCCATCGAGTTTGACCCCACGGGCAACGTGCGGGTGCTCAACCTCGGGAGCAGCGCTGCGCTGCAAACCGGCGACGCGGTCAAATACGATGCAGCGGGCGGAGCCGCGATCGGCGGTCTGACCGACGCCACTGTCTATTACATTATCGATCTCACAGGCGGCAACTACCAGTTGGCAGCCTCGCGGGACGACGCCTACAAAGGCAAGGCCGTCGATCTCACCAGCGACGGCAACGCTGACCAGCAGGTCGTCGACGAAACGAGTACCTCTCGTGCCAAGGCCGTTTCAGGGGCCAGCGGCGGCAAGATCGGCGTGGCCGGTTCCGTTGCCGTGAATGTCGCACAGGGTGTCACTGAGGCTATGCTCGGTGAAGGTGCGGTGCTCACCTCTCAGGACGGGAGTGACGCGGGCACGGACATCGGCGCGGTCGCGGTCAACGCAACGAGCAGGACTTACAGCGTTGCCTCCGCCACGCCGAAGAAGGAACTCGCCTCAGGGAAGAGCTTGGGCCTCGGCCTGTCGTTTGCGATCAACGTGGCCGACTACGACACCGGCACGACGATGGGGGCGACTGCTGAAATCACTGGGGCCGATGACGTAACTCTGGCTGCCAACGGCGACCATGCCATGCGCACTGAGGCCAAGGCGGGCGCCAAGGCCGGCGAGGACGGTACCGCCATCGGCGGTGCCGTTGCACTCGGCGTGTCGATGAACGACACGACCAGCAAGGTACTCGCGGGCACGGGTGCCTTTGAGGTGGACGGCGATCTGAGCATCACGGCCGCCACGCTCGAGTCGCAGTACACCGAGGCAGACGCGGACACCAAGGGAGCTGAAACCGGCGTCGGCGTCGCCATCGGCCTCGGCTGGATTGAAGATGACACCAGCGCCACGCTGGCCCGCGATGTCTCCGCCGACTCCCTCCAGGCCAACGACGTCACGGTAGCCGCGACATCTAGTGCAAGCGCAAAGACGGTCGTAAGCGGCAGTGCCGCAGGCGGCAAGAAAGGCGGCCTCAAGTCCGACGATGAGACCACCAAGCAGACCGGCGCGGCCAAGACAAAGTCGGGAAACACCGGCCTCAATGCACCTACTGCGGGGGACAAGGTCGACAGCGCCAACACCACCGCGGCCAGCCAGACCTCGAACCCGGGTGGGCAGGGCAGCAACGCCGAGTCCTCTACCACCGAAACAGAGGGCGGATCGGTTCGCGTCGCCGCGGCAATCGGCGCGACAGTACTGACGCCGGACGTCAGTGCGACCATTGCCGACGGGGTGACCATTGATTCCGATGGCGATATGGTTGTCAAGACGCTGAGTGAGGCGGATGCCTATACCCAGGCATTAGGCCTGGCTTACGCAGATGATGCTGAGACCACCGTCGGTGCAGCGGTCGCGGTTAACGTCGGTGTACTCAACACGGATGCTCTCGTCGGTAATGGCACCATCAGCACCGGCTCGCTGACGGTCGAAAGCGGAACCCCGAGCGGAAAGAGCAATGATTTCAAGGTACTCGCACTGGCGGGCGGCGGCTCGACCCAGGATGGCGAAACCGAGAGTACGGCGGTTGCCGGTTCAGCGGGCGTAAACGTTGTCATCAGCAATACCACGGCCTCGATTGCGGATGATGCGTCGGTCAATGCCACCGGAGGTAATGTCGATTTGCTGTCGCGCCAGGATATTGCTATCCAGAACATCGCAGGTGGGGGTGCACTGACTACGTCAGACAGTGGTACCAGTGTCGGTGTGGCGATCGGTGTCAACTTTGTCGATAGCACAACGATTGCTAGCATCGGTGCAGATACAGATATCGATGCAACGGGCGATGTGTCGGTGGTAGCAGACGCCTCCCTGACACCGGCGGAGATTGTTGTCCCTGTCCTGAATGATACCGGTGTACATGTGACCTCATTGATAGTCGGTATGGCCCTTGCTAAAGGGGGCGCCGACACCGGTGCCGGATCGGCCGCTATAGATGTTTTTACCCTGGACACGCTTGCATCAATTAGTGAAGGCGCGGATGTCGATGCGGACGGTAATGTAATCGTGCGTGCGGTCGATGACACCAAAATTATAACGTTTGCCGGCGCACTGGCCGGTAGTTTAGAAGGAGCGGGTATTGGTGTCGGACTAGATGTAACAGTACTGGTGAAAACAACAGAGGCATGGATCGCCGCACCAGACGATCTGACACCCACCAATGTCGATGCAGGTGGCAATATCACTGTAGAGGCAGACAGCTCAGAGGATATTTTTTCACTAACTGCCAACGTTGGTGTTAGTGGTGGTGATGATGACGATGAATCGACAAATTCAGTGGCAGGTGCGGGCGGAGCTGTGGTGCTGGTGCTCGATACCGATACCCGTGCATTCGCAGGTCGTGATCCGCTACTGGCGCCCGTTTTGGGTAATGTAATTCTTTCCTCTGATGGCAGCACCCATATCGCAGCAGATAGCACAACGAAGATCGATGCCGCTGCGGGCAGCGCCGGTGTTACTCTGGATGGCAGCGGTTTTGGTGCCTCCGTGGCTGTGGTGGTTGATATAGACGATACCTTGGCCTTTATCGGTGAGGGCGCTAATGTAACCGCGCTTGGACAGGGTTCCGCCATCGACGTGCGTGACGGTATCTTCGCTAGTAATGGTGACCAGGGCACTGAATCGGTTCGTGGTCTGGCCATTACGGCCACTTCATTCGAAGACGAATTACTGGTTGGCATTGGCGCAGCCGGTGCCTTTGGCGATGATGCCATCGGTGTTGGCCTGTCGGTTACCGTGGGTGTTCTCAAGGGTAAAACCATGGCTTACATCGGTGACGGTGCCTTGATAAACAACGACAACACCGGGGCTGATGCAAATCAGGATGTGTTGCTCAGGGCGGTGGATGAGACCGGGTTGATATCGGTCGCCGGGGGTGTCGCGATTTCGGAAGAGACCGGTATCGGCGGCGCGGTTACGGTTTCAATCGTTCATAACGATGTGTTTGCGGAAGCCAAGGGCAACAACACCATCAACGCAGCCGACGCGATTACGCTCGAGGCAGATTCTCACTCCGAGATTGACGCGGTTGCGATCAGCGTGGCCGGGGTAGTGGCGACTGATGGCCTCGGGTTCGGGGCGGCAGGCAGTGGCTCGGGTAACACGATTACCAATGACGTACGCGCAGTAATTGGGGCCGGCAGCACGGTGAACGCGGACGGTGCGCTGACGCTTTCCGCCGCGGACGACTCGAACATCACCGCCGATGCGGGTGGCGTGGCGTTGGCGATCGCTAGCGGCGACAGCGCTGGCGCGATCGGCGCATCGGTCGCCATCAACATCGTTACTATCGGCGTGCGTGCAGCGGTGGAGAATTCTACCGTCGACGTCGGTAGTGTGGATATTTCCGCTGATGGTAGCCCGGTAATCGATGCCCTGACCATCGCCGGGGCGGTTTCCGGTTCCGACGACAGCGTGGCCTTTGGCGGCGCCGGCGCGGGTTCCGGCAATTACATCACCTCGACGATCGAAGCGCTGATAGTCGACAGTGCGGTCACCACCACCAGCGGTGATCTGTCGCTTTCGGCAACCGATGGTTCCGACATCACCGCGGATGCCGGCTCGGGCGCCATTTCCGTTGCCGCTGGTGGCGGCTCGGCGCAGGCGGGTATTGCCGTTGGCGCGGCCGCGGCCGTCAATGATATCGAGACCACGGCGCGCGCAGCGATCCTGGACACCGATGATGTGGTCGATGTTATCGATGTATCCGGTGCTGCAGATATCGAGGCAACGTCCACTGCCGACATCGACGCCTTTACGCTGGGCATCGCCGGCGCGCTCGCCGCGGGCGACAGCACCAGCATCGGCATCGCCGGAGCCGGTTCGGGTTCGGGAAACTCGGTGACCAACACGATCGAGGCTGCAGTGCGTGGTGCATCGCTGACCACGGATGGATATGTCAGGCTCTATGCAGAGGACGATTCCACCATCGATGCGCTGGCGGGATCGGCTGCGATCTCAATCGCCTTCCCGCTCAGGGTGTCGGCGCCCCAGACGACGACTTTACCATCCTGAGAGAAGATCTTGGAGACCTTGCCCCGGATGTAGAGTATCCTATCCTCTTCCATCGCCCG
>DAOVOW010000242.1 GCA_030629485.1 bacterium | reverse complement strand
GCCACCTATGCAGTGGGGGAACTGGTTTCACAGCCCATCGTTCTGAAGTATCTCGATCCGACGGCGATCAAGGGAGTTATAGAATCGCGTTTGTCTGATCGGGGCACGATAGTAACGATCGGAGCAGGCCATGACGAGGGACAACAACAGAGCGGACTCTCCCCCAACCAGATCGTAGTTACCGATTTTCCAGCGGTGATTGATGAAATCGTATTCCTGGTGGATGAACTTGATCGGCCACAGCGACAGATATCGATAGAGGTCAAGATCATCGAGAGCAAAGTTGACTCCAAGTCTAAGTTAGGATTCGCCTGGCCTACCAGTCTGTCCACCTCCCTGGGGGCGGGTACGCAAACTATCAGCGAGGGAAGCGAGTCAGAATCCTATCAGGCCGAACTGGAGAACGTCGCCGGCAGTCTCAATCCCCAAACCGGCCGGTGGATCTGGGGAACGCTCACTGTCGATCAGTTGACGACGGTACTCGACCTCTTGAACCAGGCAGGAAACAGCAAACTGATCTCCGATCCTCACATTACCACCCTTGAGAATCGGGAAGCTTTCATCAAGGTGCAGACGGTTATCCCGATCGCCACTATCAGCCGGTTTACCGAAGGCGCCGCAACCCAGGATATCCAGACGTTCTACGATGAAGAGGTGGGCATCTCGCTCTACGTAACGCCGCGGATCAACGAGGATAACCGAATCACGCTGGAGGTACGGGCCCAGATAGAGGACATCATCGGTTTCGCCGGACCTACCGATAATCAGAAGCCGATCACGTCATCGCGCTCACTCAAAACCGCCGTAACTGTCAATGACGGTGAAACGGTGGCACTGGGTGGCCTGCTCAAGGAGACCGAGATAGAACAGACTCAGAAGTTTCCCCTGCTGGGTCATATCCCGATCATCGGAAGCCTGTTTTTCACCAACAAGTCGACCGAAAAGACCATGACCGATCTGATAATACTTATCACGCCCCGAATTATGCCGTGATCATTTGCGAGCGCACATCCACCGTCGCGAGCGACTAAACCAAAGCTGCAAGATGAGCAGCAACAATGCCCCGTCAAGAATCAGTGATTGCCAGGCTGAACCGGTAGCATCATCAGCCGCCTTGAAACAACCGCACTCTATGTTGAGACCGCGAGCCACCGCCGAGGTTACTGCTGCTATGAATGCAACCGTCATAAAATTGACCCACACAACTGCGCCGCGATATAAAACCCCGAACATCAATCCCAATCCAGCCGCCAATTCCACCCAGGGCAACACCAGAGCTAACAGGTTTATCAATGAACCCGGCACCACATGGTAATACCAGATCGACCGAGCAAAAGAGCCGGGGTCAATGATTTTGTAGACCGAGGCGGACACGAAAACCCCTCCGACCACCACCCGCACAGCCATCGTGAGATGATCATTGTCGACTATTCGTCGCATTGCCGCCTCCGTTCGATGGGGAGATGGAACCGTTCCCATTCACGAGAACCGCCAAAAAATATCGCCAGGTCGGTGTAGCCCAAGGCCTGCAGATTACGCGCCAGGTGAAGCGACACGTCGCACTCCTCGCCCGAACAGAATATGATGATCCGCTCATCTTTGGACAGGTGCGACAAGACGGAATCGAAATATGGCCCCAAGTCCCCCTCCGGCAGGTATTCAAAGGGGATGTTGATGGCCCCCCGAATTGTCCCGCACTCGAACTCTTCCGGATCACGAGCGTCAACAAAGAGAGCGGCCCTGGCGTTGAAATCAAGTTGGGCGACGTCCACAGCGATAAACGGTGCGTCGCCGGGTTCAACATCAGGTGGCAAGATCGGCCCATCACCGTCATGCAAGTCACGCCAGTTACCAACAAAGTCAACGCGGTTGGGCGAAACCAGATTGAGCCCCAGTCCCAATGCGGATGCAATTACCAGAATGTAGATCGTCTGCCTTAGTGCCAACGAGGTCTCCTTATACGTTACACCATTATACCGTCGCGCGGCAAATCCGTTTGGCCTAATTGGCTCTACAGTACCGGATGCCGGGATCGGATCAGGCGTTGCCTAAAAAACGCACCGGTGCTCAACAGGTCAAGGATTGTGTGACCCCCCGGCAGGTTTGGACCAATAAAGAGCGGGACTCATGACATGGACGAGTCCCGCAAGGCTCGATGTTCGCAATCCGGCCATAGACCGGGCGAAGACTTATGAAGAGTCAGTTCGGATTAAGGTGCTCCACTTGCCTGTCAAGCCGGGATGAAATCAACATGTAGCGACCGCGAAGTATATTGCTGACCACGTACGAAAACTTCGTTGGCGTTAACATCTGCAGACCATACGAATGCCAACAGTTTTTTTCTCCCAGGCTTGCAAACTTTTGGTTTTCCTTTCTCTTCGGCATAGCGCATCTCCTCAATGTGTTCCCCCTCTCTTACCACGAAGTAGCACTCTCGATCTCAGTTAGCGGTGAGGAAACAGAGATGCTCTTGATACGGCCTATCACCTCCTTACGTCGGTCTCAACCTCCCCGTAAAGGTTGATCCACATCATTCACGGACTCTCATATAATAGCGGTGTGACATACACCTATGACGCCATGACCTTCTGTAACTTCTTGATAGCGCGCTGCTTATAAATATTCACGACCTGTTGAGCCACTCCCAATATCTGCGCAATCTGTCGCTCTTTCTTACCATTGAGATAGTATCTGATCACCTGCTTCTGGCGAGGTGACAAGGAGTGATTAATATGCCAGCGTAGCTTGGAGCGAAACTTGTCTAGGGCCGCGCCGGGTGAGGGGTGAGTGGCGGCGGCGTAATAAGCGGATTGTTCGTTGGCAAATGACTCCAGGAACAACTTGTCGACGAGCACTTCGGCGAAATCGCTTTCCTTCTTAGGCGGCACGGTAACAGACTCCAAATTAGTAGCTTAGGTAGTAATGCTCACAAATCGCTTTAAGTTGAGGCATGGTAATTGAGAATTCCGCCGCCGTCTTCAGGCTGATCTCATAAAGGGCAACTTTGCGCTCCTGGCTGCTCAAGTCCTTTGGCAGGCTCTCGTACAGCTTGCCATAATGGGTCAGCACTTGCTCTTTCAATTTCGCCTCAACAGCGTCAGTTATGGGTTCATCATCGGCAACCGGTTCGGATGCCGTGACCTTGGGTGGGGCATCTGCCTCGGCTTGTCTGGCTTGGGACGGTTTCTCCTCTACCGCTTCCTTATCGCGCGGCTTGACGGAGTTGTTAGTTCTCGTTGTCGGGGACGGTGCTGCGGTTTGGGGTTTCCCAAGTAACTTCGGCCGAGCTATGGCTGAATCCAGAAACTTGACCAGTCTGTTGATATCGTGTCGGTAGGCACGGTGACCGGAAGCTATCGAATCGGCGTATGCTTCGGACTGCAATTCGAGCAGCCGCTTCAAGGAATCCACATTCTGCTGGAGCGCGGTCAGTTGTTGTCGGTTTTCAGCCTGCCCCAGTTCGAACGCTTGCTGTTGCCGCGCCGTTCCCCGGGCGCTCTTGATGTAAGCTATAGCCACTACCACCAATAACAACGCCACAGCTATATAGAGTCTCTTCATGCTCGTCCTTTATCCGTTTTCCAATAGCTTATTTGGCTGATAACGGCAAGTCAAGTTTGAAACTTTTGAGAGTATTTGACGGTTTGGAGCAGAGTGGCAGGGAGGCGCTATGGACCCGCTCGGTGGGCTACTTCTTGAGTCGCAGAATCAGGAACACCCAGGGACGGATCATCGACCACCAGCCTACAAGAGGTCTGATTTTGGAGTAGTTCTTCCCGCTCTGCGGGTAGATCATGGTAACGGGCGCTTCCATCACCCGAAAGCCAAGTTTGAGAACCTTATAGTGGATATAATACTCCATTTCGTATCGCCCCAGCCAGGCTTGATCGATGTCGATCTCAGAATGGTCAAACAGGTCCAGGCGATAGGCACGGAAACCACAGGTAATGTCGGTCCCTTTGAAACCCACGGCAAGATTGACGATAGCTGTGAAGAGCCTTATAGCCAACCTGCGAAACAGAGGCAGGTTCGGTGAACTTCCGCCCTCAAGATAGCGGGAGCCCTGGACGTAATCAGCTTTGCCGGCGCGGATAGGGTCCACAAGCCGTGGGATTTCTTCCGGCAGCATCTTGCCGTTACCGGCCATGATTACAATGATATCAAAACCACGCTGTCGACCGTACTTGACGGCGTTCCTGATCCCGGCGCCCACACCCAGGTTGGTCTCATGGCGGATTACCTCATGATTCAAAGCTCGCAGGAACGCCCCGGTGCCGTCAGTGGAGCCGTCATCGACAAACAGCAACTTGTAGTCTTTCCCCTTCGGGAAGCGTTCCACAAGTGCCTTGAGTTTCTCCCCCTCATTGAAGGTCAGGACCGTGACCAGGACTTTAGGTC
>DAOVOW010000005.1 GCA_030629485.1 bacterium | reverse complement strand
GACAGGCTCGCTATCGCGTGATTCAGCTTACGCTTATGCTGTTGTTGTTCGGAGCCCTGGGAGTTTACATGCTGTCGAATTACTTCGTGCGACCGATCGTACAGATTACTCGGCGGGTACGTCGGTTCACCTCCGGCGATCTGGAGTCGGAACTGCCGCTGGAGGGAGCCGAGGAGTTTTTTGAGATCTCCCGGGCTTTCAACGAGATGATGACCCGTTTGCGTCAGGATCGTGAAAACATCGTGGCCCGCGAGAAGATGGCTAAGGAAATCGAACTCGCTTCCCAGATCCAGCAGACGCTGATGCCCCGACGTCTGCCGGATATTCCGGGGCTCGAACTGGACGCCTTCTACCGGGCCGCATCCATTGTCGGTGGTGATCTCTATGATGTCTTCGAGATTGCCCCGGAGCGCTACTGTCTGGTGGTAGCCGACGTATCAGGCAAGGGAGTGCCGGCATCGCTGGTGATGTCGATGCTGCGCACCGTGATTCAGATCAGTTCAGTCGGCGCCACCTCCGCCGCCGATACGCTGGTCCGGGTCAACGATTACCTCTGCAATAATATGCCGAGCGGTATGTTTATCACTGTCATGCTGGTCATATACGACGCGACCCTGGGCCGGATCGACATCGTTTCGGCGGGGCATAATCCGATGCTCTATTACAGCGCCAACAGTGGGCTGATGGATCGTATCAACCCCGGCGGCATGCCGCTGGGGCTTCCTGTGTCGCTGAACGGCAGCTTCGAGGATCACCTTGAACAGGTCAGTATCAAACTGGAAGACGGCGACGGTTTCTTCATCTACACCGATGGCATTACCGAGGCCGCCGATCCGCGTGGCCGCCAATTCGGCCTGGATCGATTGGCCGAACTCCTGAGCAATCGGTTCAGCCTCGCTGCCCGACCTGAACTCAACAGCTTGAGCGAGGAGGTCGTGGGTGAGATTGATGATTTCGCAGGATTTACCAAACAGACCGACGATATCACGTTCATAATCGCGCGCGCCGTACCAATCACAACCGCTGCAATAATGGGACGGCACGATACTTCGGAGTTGATCTCAGTGGACGATCCCACCGAGCGCGGCCGACGACTCTGAGCCGATTGGTCGTTGGTGAACTATCGATCAGAGTGAGAGCATGATCGAACGGAAGGACATTTTTGCTTGCTCTGAGAAGTTTTTCGATGTTAATTCTGGTTGATTGATGACATTTTCTTGAGGTAAGTGGACGGTCATGGAAGGCATAGCCATATCATTGTCCGAAGGAAGTCGGGACGACGCCTCGGAAGTACGTGTCGATGGCGTGATAGATACCGCCACGGCTTCCCAGTTGGAAGAGGTGTTCGATTCGCTTCTCAAAAGGGGACGTTACCGAATAGTGGTCGATCTGGCCGGGGTGGACTACGTCTCATCGGCCGGTTGGGGGATATTCATCTCCAATATCCGTGACGTTCGGGCCAATGACGGTGATATCAAACTGGCCAATATGATACCGAATGTTTACGAAATCTACGACTTGCTCGAATTCGACAACGTTCTCCGCGCCTACGAGTCGGTGGAGGATGCTCGCTCCGATTTCGGCGAGACGGTCGAAATCGGAGCAAAAAAAAAACGCCACTTTGACGCGTGTGACTCTTGATGACCAGTTCGCCGCAGGTCATCGACCACAGCGCCATCAGGTAGAAGTTGAAAATCAATTCCACGGGGGAGGGGACTTGGAAAGCGAGGTGCTTTCAATGGTATGCGAGGATCCCTTCGCGTCGATTCGCGAGATGACCCGTGAGTTACAGAGTCAACCGTTCTTCAGCGATGTCGGCTGGTGGCGTGTGTTCCGTATTCTCAGGAACAATCGCGTTCTTACTCGGCGTTCGCGATTCAGGTTCGTGTGGGCCCGACGTCGAGACCTTTATTGATTGACACGTAGACTGCGCTGTCTATAGTTTTCGGTAAGAGCGTATTATCATGATCACTGAGCACACTCTTATATTTATTCTGGTCTGTCTGGTCGTGTTGCTGACGCTGGTGCTGATTCGCCGCATCAGTGATGACAGAAAACGGCTGGCGGTACTACGGCGGTTGGATCTTGAGGAGTTCGCTGCTCTGTTGCAAGCCAACAGCCGTGACGGCGTAATAGGACAGGTGGCGGCCAAAGTATCGGATTTGCTCAAACAATCGTTCGGCTGTGAGCGAATTCTCTTCTTGAGAAAAAAACGGGGCTGGTTGAGGCACAATTACAGTCACGGTCTTGCCAAGGTCGATCGGCGCGATTTCCGATTGCCCTATACCAAGGATCTCGGCGAATGCCTGCGAGCCGATTACCTGCCGCGATGCCTCTTTCATCTTAAGTCGGCTCTTCCGGGCGACACCTATGAAACATTGGTGAAACTGGGGTTTGATACCTTTTTCCCAATCTATTGGCGAGACAATCTATACGGTGTTTACTTCATACGCAGCACTCTTTCCACACGCGAGCACTCGTTCAAGTCACTGGTGGCGAGCCTGGCCCAATGTTTGTCGGCGGCTTATCATGTCAAGTGGCATGAGTCACGTAACGAAGATTTACAGAGAAAACTGTCAACCGCCGAAACGGAAACACGCCGACTCCAGTCATCGGATTCGAGCGCTATGATAAAACTGGTCCGACACCGCAATCCCGAGACAATCGTGGCACAGATCGTTGAGGCAATCGTCTCCGAACTTCAGTTGGAACGCATGGCGTTTATTTATCGACCGGCCAACGACGAATTGCGCGTCTTAACACACGGTATCAGTGGGGCGACCAATGTACCGGAGACGTTAAGGCTGAGCAGCTTGATATCACGACTCGAGGATAAAAAACTCGTGCGTTTGAACGACCTCAAGTTCCGGGACGAATCGTTGAATAAGGCTATAGAAGCTCTGATCGATGGAGGGCTTGATTATATCACCAGCTACTCATTGGCACCGCAGCGCGAGGGAGTCCTGGCCTGGAGGGGTGGGGGGGAACCCTCGATGGTGCGTGATCGCCTCGATCTATTGCGCGGCCGTGTCGGCGACCTTATCGACAATGCCGAGTCCTTCGTGCGCATCGAGGAGTTGTCTTACACCGACAACCTGACCGGCCTGGCAAATCAACGGTATTTCCTCCGGCGGTTCGACGAGGAGATCTCCCGCGCCCAGCGTTACGGACGCAAACTGGCCTTTATTCTGTTCGACCTCGATGAACTCAAGGCGACCAACGACACTTACGGCCACCTAGCCGGTGACGCTATTCTAAAACAGCTCGGTGAGATTCTTCGCAATAGTATTCGCTCTATCGATGTGGTGGCCAGGTATGGGGGGGATGAGTTTTGTGTCATTATGCCGGAGGCCGATCAGGAAACTTGTCGCCGGTTCATGAAGCGGCTGCAGAATGCGATCTCCACGACCAAATTTCGGATCGACAATGCCGATGAACCGCTCAGGTGCACGGTGTCGTTAGGCGGCGCCATATTCCCAGATCATGGCGATGATTCCAGGCAAATGATTCACGCTGCCGATATGGCACTCCTGAAAGCCAAAGAGAGCGGCCGCAACAAGTCGCTGGTCTTCGAGGAGGATACTCCGTAAGAACAGGTGGCGCCGGCGACTTTCCGACTGCATTTTTTAATGCTTTACAGCCGAGGGACTGAACGCTTACTTATTAACGTAAATGGGAAATATGCCGATTTTACTATAAGTTGTTCAAAGGATGGAACTTATCAAAAAGCGTGCAGGTTTAATGAACAGGATGATTCTTCTTGCAAGCATGGCGTTGCTTCTATGCAGCGCTACCGCCGCCACGGCCGAAGAATACCGAATCGGTCCGGAAGATATGCTGCAAATTAGATTCTGGCAGGATCCGACCTTGAATGCTTCAGTACGGGTCAGACAGGATGGCAAAGTATCTCTGGACATTGTCGGAGAAATGGTAGCGGCGGGGAAAACCATCCAGGATTTGCAGACTGACATTGTCAGGCGGATGTCGCGCTTGAACAACCGCATCTCCCAGTGCGTGGTACAGGTGACGGAGTACAATTATCAACATGTGTTCGTCTACGGTCAGGTGAACAATCCGGGTAAGAAGACGTTTGAGGAGATACCTGATCTGCTGACGATTCTGAATGAAGCCGGCTGGGTTACGGAACTCGGTGACCTCAGCCGGGTGAATATCATTCGCGGCGGCGATAAGGCCGGTCAGGTTGAAGTAGTAGACGTGGCAGCAGCAATTGCGGACGGTAGTGTCGATAACCTGCCGAAGCTGAACCGCCGGGATGCTATTGACGTTCCCCGTTCACCGGTAGGAATTGCGCCGCCGGATATCGGTCAGTTGGCGACGCGCCGGAATGTCATCTACGTGCTGGGCGCTGTGCACACACCGGGTCCCGTTCGCTACCAGGAGAATCTCGACGTCATGGAGGCGCTGGCGCTGGCGGGTGGCCATACCGACATGGCCGATCTCAAGCACACCAAGCTCATCAGCAAAGATGGCTACTACGGCCAGACTATGCTGATTGATCTCGAAAAATACGCCCTGACCGGCACGCCGGCACGCCATACCGTGCGTAAAGAAGATGTATGTGTCGTGCCGTTCCGGAAGCAGAGCTTTATGAGCCGCAACCTGGGTACTTTCGTCACCATTCTCGGTGCTGCAACCTCAGCCTTGCTGTTGTATGAGAACCTGAAACCAGCGGATAACGAGTAGGATCCTCCGATTGGCGTATGGAGCACAAGGAAGAAAAAAGTGTCGACATCAGGGAGATTCTGGCTGTCGTCCTGAAGCGCAAGTGGCTGATAATCATTCCCCTGATCCTGGCCACGGCGGCTGGGTACGGCAGTTCACTCCTTCTGACCCCGATGTATAGCTCCTCGACCATTATTTGGATTGATCGACCCTATAACGTCTCCCGCGAGTTGATCAGCATTATCGGCCGCGAAGCCAACCCGCGCATGAGCAGCGAGGATCGCCGGAGACAGTTGCAGTCGCTGCAGAACGAGATTACATCGCAGGCCTATCTGTATCAGTTGATTCGGGATCTCAAGTTAGACGTTAATCCGGATATCAGTCGTCAGGCCGCACAGATGCGTGAGGACAACCCCCTGCAAAGTCTGGAGCAGTTGAAGTTTCACTTGCTTCTGGAGCGACTGCGTGATCAGATAAGTGTGGCTTTTGTGGGTGCTGATCAGATCGAGATCACGGTTGAGTCTATCGATCCGGTTGAGGCGAAGAACATGGTGACTCGTCTGACTGAGATTCTGGAGCAGGAAAAATCGGGCTATGAGTTGGAGAAAATTCTCGACAATCAGTCCTTTGCTGATTTGCAGTTGGAACGCACTGAATGGGAATATCAGCAGGCTCTGGATTCGTTGGCCACCGCCCAATCGCGTCTAACCCGCACGCAATTGCCGGATAACATTTCTTCACAGGCAAACAGGCGCGAGATACTCTCGGACATCGAGCGCACCCAGTTGGAGATCGCTAATGATTCCAACGGACTACTCAACCTGAGGAGCCAACTGGAAAGCTATGGCTTAGCCGCGACCCGACTTAAGTACACCGACAGCCTGGTTGAGCTGCGCACCAGAATCGACGGGCAGATAGCGTCGCTGGCCGGTATGATGGCGAAGTACGCCTGGAATGAGCAGAAAGCTATCGCCGTCAACATCAGAATGAACGATGCCGTACGCTTCCTTGAACGTGAACTGAGCCGGGTGGTCGATGAACAGTTTGCTTCATATCCGGACAATCAGCGTAACATATTAAGCCGATATTTCGTGACTCGCGAAAATCTCGATATTCTGAACTCCAGGCGGACTCAGTTGCAGCTTTCGTATGACAAAATTACCGAAACGCTCAATAGTATACCTCAATTGCAGGCGGAGATCAGTGAACTGGAGCGCAAGGTAGCCGATGCTCGACGATACCGCGACGCCTTTCGCTCCGAGGAGACAACCGTCGAAATCCTCTCGGACAGGGCCAAGGATCGGACCAAGTACAAGATCATTGAACCGGCCCGGGTGCCGTTGGCGCCGTTTTGGCCCGACAAGAAAAAAATACTGGTGATGGGGTTCCTGCTGGGGTTGGTCATCGGCGGGGGCGCGGTGTTCCTGGCTGAGGTTCTGGATAGGTCATTCAGGCGGACCGAAGATGTCGAGAGCTTACTCGGTATGCCAGTGCTGGCCGCCATCCCCAAGATAGATAAACTACCTCGTATACGGTGAGGCTTATGGAAACGTATCGATTGAAGAGCAAGTTGGTCGAGAACAACAAAGAATACGTCATCCAAACTTCCAGTGACTCCGACCCCTGTCGGGTTTCGACGACGGTCTACGTCGATGGGCACGCAATAGAGTTGGTCCAGAGTCCGCATCCTGCGGAAGTGAGTTCCGAAGAACTGCTTTCACTGGTGAAGATCAAACACGGGGAGATGAAGAAAGAGATCGAGACGCTCCTGGAGGCGTTTCGTACAATCTCAACCGAAGGGGACCCTCGGAAGTTGTATCATCTGGGAATGGCGTTCTTTTACAAGAAGCTGTATGATGAGGCCGGCACCTTGTTCGAGAAAGCTGTCCGATACGATTCGCATATGCATCAGGCGTATAACCAGCTTGGTATGACATATCTTGCGCTGGGGCAGGCGCCCGAAGCCGTCCAGGCGGCCGAGGCCGCCGTCAAGGCGCGTCCGGGGTTCGCCGACTATCGCAACAACCTGGGTGAGATACTAATGGCCGCGCGATCTTTCAAGCGGGCCGTGATCGAACTTGAGGAGGCGATCAGGATCAACCTTTATTATGCCGACGCCTACTTCAACCTGGGCCTGGCTCTGCTTCAGAATGCGCTTGGCGGTGAAGATACCAACCTCTTTCAGAGTGTCCTCACCAAGTCGACTGATTACTTCAAGAGGGCGGCCTTGATACAGCCGGAGTACGACTGCGACTCGTATCGTCAGGGCATGCAGGCGATTTCGAAATCGCAACTCGAACGGGCCAACGACCTGCTGATGAGTGTTCAGCAACAGAAGAAGGAACAACACCGTCGGGAATTCACCACCTTCTATATGCGCTTCGTGATGTATCCGGAGTGGGTGTCGGAAGAGGCTATCGCCGAGCGCATCGCCTTCCTGCAAGCTGAAGTCGATAAAAACCCATCCTACGTTGACTTGTATTCGGAGTTGGGGCGCTGTTATTTCGAACAGGCGCGCCTTTTTTGGCGCAAAGGTGTGGAGCAGTACCAGCGTGTGGTCGATATGAATCCTTCGTTAGGTAAGGTTGCCGGCGACTTGAGCGAGGCGACCAAACAGTACGAAGCTATCTGCGGTCTCCTGAGTCAGATCGCGCAAAGGTCATAAATGTGAAGCCAAAGCGACTTTCAGTCATTGACATTTTCCGCCTTGAGGCGCCATTCGCCACTGAGTTCCGTCGGCTCCTACACCGAATACAACAGATGGAACGGTCAACGGAGTTGAAGTCGATATTGATCAGTTCTTCAATGTTGTCCGAGGGCAAGTCGACCGTATGCGCATACCTTGGCGTTACGGCGGCGGTACACAAGGGGATGAAAACACTGATCCTCGATTGTGATCTCAGGCGGCCCACCATGCACAAACTGTTTATTCTGGGACGCAAGCACGGAATGACGGAAATTCTGCAGGAGGGATTCAGCCCACGTGATGCCATCAAGAAGACCTCTATCGATAAGCTCGATGTCATAACCTGTGGTGATTACCATCCCGAGCCGACCGAGCTTTTCGATGTTGAGGCGATTGCAACGCTGGTCGATGACATGAAATTCTACTATGATTTGATATTGATTGATGCGGCTCCGGCCCTGCCGGTTTCAGACCCAATGCTCCTGGCTCCCGAACTGGATGGTGTCTTGCTGGTGGTCAAGGCCGGCACCACGCAGCGAGAGCTTGTTGAGCGGGCCGTTGAAATCATTGATCCGAATCGAGACCGCATTCTCGGCGTCGTACTTAACAACATGAATAACACCCTTCCGTATTACCACGACTATCGCTACTACGGCTATGAGTACCGAACCCGCAAGTCGCAGGCACACATCGCCGCCAAGGCACGTGACCGACGTGGGAAAACGAACCACCGCCATCGGAGCAACCCCGATTCTAAAGGGGACACATCTCGTTCACACTCCCGTTAGACAGGTGCAGTGATGGAGTCCGAAGTTAATCTCCTGACCGTGGATTTGGAGGAGTGGTTTGTAGTCGAGGCGTTGACCGAGCGTTACCATCGTGACCAATGGAAGGAAATGCCGTCAACCCTGAAGAAGAACAGCCTCCGGCTTCTGGAGTTATTCCGGCGTCATAACGTCCGCGCCACCTTCTTTGTCCTTGGTTACTGCGCGGAGATGTATCCCGACCTGGTCGCCGAGATTCATGCTAACGGTCACGAAATCGCATGTCACAGCTACTTTCATCGCCGTGTCGATCAGCTTGATCCCCAGGAATTTCGTCTCGATACGCGGCGGGCCGTGAACGCCATTGTCAAGGCGTGTGGAGACAGGCCGCTTGGTTATAGAGCGCCCAGTTGGTCGATCAACGACAGCGTGCCGTGGGCTTTTGAGATTCTGTCCGAACTCGGATTTGAATATGACAGTTCCATTTTCCCAATCAAACACGACCTCTACGGTATGCCCAAGGGTCCGCGGGAGATGTTCCGTATGAAATTCGACCAGGGACGTTTCTTGTATGAGATTCCGGCCTCGACTTATCGGCTGCTCTGGTGGAATCTGCCGATTGCCGGCGGCGGTTACTTGCGCCACTGCCCGTATTGGTACTCACGACGCATCATCAGGCGACTGAACCGGCACGGCCAACCCGCCGTGGTTTATATTCACCCTTGGGAAATCGATCCCGAGCCGCCACCGGTGGGGGGGTTGTCGGCTGTTCAGAGGTTGCGCACCTATGGCTCAACTGCGACCTTGGTGATGAAACTGGAAAAGCTCCTCAGCGATTTCCGTTTTACGACCATACAGCACTATATCCAGAAGCAACGACAACGTAAGATCGGTTTTCGCTGAGGGACTATGATCGGTCCGGCATCCTTCCTCGCACGCGTGAAATCTATCCCGACTCTTCGCACCGTGCTCCAGGCGCAACTTTTTAGATTATTTCCTTGACTATCAATGTATAAGAGTAAAACTTAGTAAGAGTCGACGGCTTGTGAAGATAGAAGGAGAGCATTGATGAAACGACTACTGGTAATTCTCCTGGCGCTCCTGGTGATGATACCGGCGGTTTCAGCACGGCGCAAGAAAGCGAAGGCCGGCAAGGTTACCGACAACGTCTTTGTCGATGTTAAGTACGGCTTTCAGATCGACCTGCCCGACGACTGGAAATACAAGGTCGGTTATGACAAGAGCCACTTCAGGCTGTTCCTGATACAAAAGAACTATGAGGTACCACCCGATTACCAGGATGCCCCGGACTACACTCAAGTGCCGCGCATAGTTATATGGGTTGACACCACCACCCTCGGAGCCGCCGCCTTTATTGATTCTTTGGTGAGTCAGACTTACAGGTCCGATCAGAAGAAGGATATTCTGAAGGAATTCGAACTGCTAAACGAAAGCTCTGTTGGTTCCGGGACATACCGTGATCCACTGGTCCCCAGAGGGCGTAAGACGATCAGGGTAGGGGACAGCAAAGGGTTCCGTTGGGCGGGTAAATGCACCTATATGAAGGAAGTGGCGCTGTCGGCAGCTTCAACCGGCGCCGGCAAACGTGTCCGTGGCGCCTACGAAGGTACGGTAACGGCCATCAAAAAGGATAACACTATCCTGGTCTTCCACCTGATGTGTGAATCCCTTTACTACAAGGGGGTTGATGCCTTTCTGACACAAATGGTAAACAGCATTAAGTGGACAGGATCGGAAGAAGAGAGCAAAAGCTGAGCTGTCGGACGGCTGGTCGGTCTCGAAGACGACTCTTGATCGAGTACCGGTTGGCGGCTCGGTTTCGTGAGATAATAGTGGAAGGGGAGGTCAACTTGGAGGTCCTATGTGGGCTGTGCGGGCGATACTGATTGTCGCACTGATTCTGTGCGTAGTTGCGTTTGCCTATTACAATTCTGATTCGCAGCAGAACGTTCGGGTCAATCTGATCTGGGTCCAGTATGTCGATGTGCCGCTTATCACGGTGGTGTTCTGGTCGTTCGTGCCGGGTGTGCTGGTATCGCTGTTTCTGTTCATGTCAGTATTCATCAAGCAGTCGGTGCAATTGCGCGCGACTCGCCGCCGGATCAAAGCTCTGGAGGGCGAAGTGACGGCCTTACGCAACCGACCCATTGAGGAATCGGCCGATCTGGTAACTTCAGGGGAATCAAAACCGCCGGCTGATAAACCGTTATTCAGCGACAATGAGTGACGCCTCAGGAATGTCATGGTAGAGTACGTACTTGTATTCGTTGTTCTGATGATCGCATCGGTAACGCTGTATGCGATCTACGAACGCTATTTTCGTCCGACCAGCCGGACGTCGTCCGACCAACTCTATGTCGAAGCTCTTCAAAACCTTCTCGACGGCCGGGCGGAGACTGCGTTCACCAAGTTACGTCAGGTTGTTGCTGAGGACTCTGCAAATATTGACGCCTACCTTCGCCTGGGACAAATCCTCCGTGAACATAAGCGACCCGACCGGGCGCTGCAGGTTCACAAGGATCTCACTTTGCGCGGCGGACTGAACCGAGATCAGAAACAGGCGATCCTGAAACAGTTGACCAGGGACTACGCCGCCCTGGGCAACGATGAGATGACCCAGGCGGCCCTGAAAGAACTGATTGCCCTGAGTCCCGATGACAGGTGGGGATATGACCAACTGCTTGGGGTTCAGAAGAAGCAACGCCGGTGGGACGAAGCTTACGAAACCGCCGGTCGTATCCTGAGGATAGAGTCCAACAAGTCAAAGACTCCGCTGGCCGTCTTCAAGTATCAGCAAGGGCTTAAGTTGTTCAAGAAGAAAGAGCATCACAAGGCTCGGGTCCTGTTCAAAGAAGCGCTGGGACTCGATCCATCGTTCGCGCCCGCCTATCTGGTCATTGGCGATTCTTACGTTGAAGAGCAGCGCTACGAAGATGCTGTCAATTTCTGGAAGAAACTGATCGAGGCTGTTCCAGCCGAGGGCTATCGCGCCATCGAGCGGCTCAAGAAGGCACTATTCGATCTGGGGCGTTATGGCGACATAGCCCAGATTTGTGAGGATATCCTCAGACATTCTCCCAGAGATTTGCAGGCCCGACTTTCGCTCGCTGAGTTCCACGAGAAGAAAGGCGAACTTGATTTGGCCGAGGAGATACTAACTCAGATCGTTGAGGAAGAGCCGGACAATCTCGAACCGATCCTCGAACTGATTCGCATCCATGTGGACAAAGGTGACCAAAAAAAGCTCGAGAAGTTCGTAAAGCGCCTGGTGCTGCGACGCGAGAAACTCAGAACCGCTGCTGATGCGTCCGCCGCGGATTCGACCCGTGCGGTCATCGGTCAAAACTGATCCGGCCCGAATCGTCCGATGATGAAGACTTTGTTCCTGACAATCTGCCTGACGGCTATACTGGCCGGTTCCGGTCGAGCAATGGATATCTACTCGTTGATTGTCAGCGGGGACCTCAAACAGGCGGCCGACTCACTCTCCAGCGTCTCCAGTGCTTCCACGCGAGACGGTGATTTGCTCTTCTACGCCGGGCTTTTGGAAACCGACGGGGTCAAGTCGATAAAACTGATGCAAGCGGCGCTTCAGGTCTCGGTATCGTCGTTCCATCGAGAGCAAATCTACTACCGATTAGCCCAGTACTATTTCCTGAATCGTGATCTGAAGAATCTCGGTCTGATCGTGACCGAGTATCTTTCGCGATGGGAATCCGGGCAATACCGTGATGAGATGTTACGTTATTCGATCATAGTGGATGATATTTCATCAGCTCATGAGTCGGCTTTGCGGCAGATTGACCGTTATCTTCTTTCGTACGCCGACGGCAGCCGCAACCAATGGGGTCAGATCGACAAAGCCAGAGTGATGCTGCACTACGGGAAGAAGATCGGCGCCGACAAGGTCCTCCGCAAGCTGTCGCGCAGCAAATCCGGAGTTGGCGTTCCACCGGCTCTTTACCTGCTGGCCCTGACCGCTATTGCCAAGGGCAACGCCGATAACGCCGTGTTTTACTACTCTCTGATGCACGAAAGCTACCCTTCCGCCGTGGGTGTCGACGCCCTTCTGGATCGCATGGGCGATCTGTCTTCGGGTGACAAAACCGATCGTACGGCCGATAAGCTGACCGGCACTTTCTACTCCGTCCAATTGGGTGTCTTCTCATCAAAGGAAAACGCCGAGAAGATGCGCGCCCGGTTTACGAAGTACGGTCAAAAACTTGATCAGTTGAGAAAGAAGATATCCGACAAGAACTACCACGTCGTGTACATCGGTCGCTTTCCTGACTATCTATCGGCCTCCCGGTTCAAGGATAAACTGGAGGCCGAGCACAACCAGAGTTTTCTTGTTGTTGCTCGATGAGTAAGTCGTCCTCAGGCAATTCTATGACTCCTTTGATGCGACAATACCATGCCATCAAGGAGCAGCATCCCGACAAGATTCTGTTTTTCCGCATGGGTGATTTCTATGAGATGTTCGGTGACGATGCCGTCAAGGCTGCACCCATCCTGTCGATTGTCCTGACCTCACGCTCCCACGGTGAGAGTGAACGAATCCCCCTGGCCGGTGTGCCGTACCATGCTGCGGACAAATACCTAGCCCGCCTGTTAGCCGCCGGAGAGAAGGTAGTGGTGGTGGAGCAGGTCGAGGATCCCAAGGAGGCCAAGGGCATCGTAAAGCGCGAGATCGTGGAGATACTTACGCCCGGTACGGCCACTGTCGAAGCGGTCGATGGCTCTGAGTCACCGCCCTGTCTGGCGGCCGTCTTTCCGGATGGTAAAGCCAACATGGGGTTGGCGGCCCTCGACCTATCGACCGGATCATTTGTCGTTGACGAGGGACCTGTCGATGACATCGTAGAGCGTCTGAAAGTACTCGCGCCTGCCGAACTGCTCTATCCGGCCGATCTGGAGCCGAGCGAATTGGCCCGACGACTCGATTTGGTCGATGGCGTGGCCCGGATTACTCCTTTCGGTGAGTGGAACTTCGATGTTGCTTCCGCCCACAGAGATCTTAACCAGCATTTCGGTACCGCCACCCTCGAGGGTTTTGGTGTCGTCGACAGTCGTCGAGCCATCGGCGCCGCCGGAGCCATTCTTAGATACCTGCGCGAGAACCATCGCGACCGGCTGGCTCACATCACCCGACTCACCCGTTTTGATACCGACGAGCACATGCACCTGGATTATTCCAGCGTGCGCAACCTGGAGTTGATACGCAGCATCGCCACCGCCGGTGAGGAACACTCACTCTTTGCCGTTATCAATCACACCCAGACCCTGCCGGGCGCGCGGCGTCTTCGCAGCAGTTTGTTGCGACCGTTCAAGAGCAAAACAACGATAGAACGGCGTCTTTCGGGTGTGTCGGAACTGTTGCGCCATCACGAGCTTCGTGGCGGCATCCAAAAGCTGAGCAAGGGTCTGCCGGATTTGGAGAAGCTGGCTGGTCGACTCGGCATCGGCAAACTTAGCCCTCGACAAGCCGCCTCCATCAAGGATGGACTGGTAACGGCGCGGCAGTTGAAGGAGTTGCTGGGGGACGTTGCCAGTCCGTTGCTGACTCAGATCGCAGGATCGCTGCTCGACAATAGCGATATTATATCCATGCTCGACGATGCCCTGGCTAAAGAACCACCGCCGGTCATGAACAAAGGTGACATATTCAAGCGAGGATACTCGCAAGAGTTGGATGCCCTGAACGACTCGATCCACGATGCCCGTGTTTACATAGCATCCCTTCAGGAGCAGGAACGACAACGCACCGGGATAGCTACTCTGAAGGTCGGCTTCAATAAAGTGTTCGGGTATTACCTTGAAATAACCAAGGTTAATACCGACGCTGTACCGTCGGAGTATATTCGCAAGCAGACCCTGGTCAATGCCGAACGCTATATCACCCCGGAACTGAAGGAGAAAGAGGGGCTGATCCTGTCGGCTGAGGAGAAGATCTTCCGCCTGGAGGAACAGTTGTATTTGCAGTTGATGGACCGCCTGGAGGATCGCATCGGTGACATCATCAGTACTGCAGATCTTCTGGCCGAACTTGATCTTGTCTCATCACTGGCCGAGTTGGCCGTCACAAAAAACTACTGTCGTCCGGAGATTTTCGAGGACTGCCGTCTGGTTATCAAGAACGGTCGCCACCCGGTCATCGAGGCGGTGCTTGAGGCCGGAGCCTTCGTGGCCAACAATGCCATGATGACGACCGACGAGCGGATTCATATTCTGACCGGTCCCAACATGTCCGGCAAGTCGACCTTCCTGCGGCAGATCGGTTTGATCGTGATTCTGGCCCAGATCGGATCGTTCGTACCGGCGGATAGCGCCGAGATCGGGCTGGTCGACCGTGTCTTTACGCGCGTCGGAGCGCTGGACAACCTGGCCCGCGGACAGTCGACGTTTCTAGTTGAGATGGTAGAAACGTCCAACATCATGCACAATGCTACCGAACGTTCGCTGATCCTGCTGGATGAAGTTGGACGCGGCACTTCCACATTCGATGGGTTGTCGGTGGCCTGGGCGGTGGTTGAGTTTATCAATGAAAAAATCGGAGCGCGAACGATCTTCGCCACTCATTATCATGAATTGACCTCGATGGCCTCTCTTTATCCGACAGTGCGCAACTACCAGGTGGCGGTAAAGAAGTGGGAGGACCGGGTCGTGTTTCTGCATCAGATTATCAAGGGGGGATGCGATGACTCGTACGGCATAGAAGTAGCCAAGCTGGCCGGCCTGCCGAAATCGTCGATCGCACGCGCCCGGCAGGTGCTACGACTGCTCGAGTCCGGTAAGTTCAACCAAAGCGAACTGGGCGCCGGTTTGTACAAAGAGCGGGTGCAGCCCAGTCTGTTCGATCCCCAGCCGTCGAAAGTGGAAAAGCTGCTGGCCGAGATCGATCCCGACCAGGTTACACCCATGGAAGCGCTGGAGATTCTAAGTCGACTCAAGGAGGAACTCGAGTGAGTGACGCCTCGAACGAGACCAGACGCCAACGATGGATCCGTCCGTTGCCGGAACGTGTCGTTAACAAAATCGCGGCCGGTGAAGTGATTGAGCGCCCCTCGGCGGTCGTGAAAGAGCTGGTTGAGAACTCACTTGACGCCGGCGCCGACCGGATTGACATCGTTGTCGAGAAGTCCGGAGTCAAGCTGATCAGGATCGTCGACAACGGATGCGGCATTTCTGAGGAGCAGGTCGAGATCGCCTTCGGTCGTCATGCCACCAGCAAGATTTCCGCTTTCGATGATCTGGAGTCGCTCGCGTCTTATGGGTTTCGTGGAGAAGCATTGCCCTCGATAGCTTCGGTGTCGCGATTGAGAATGGTTTCTCGCCCGGCGGCTCAGGCGGCCGGTACCGAGATCATCTACGAAGGGGGTGTGCTGCAATCGTGTCAGCCGACAGCTGCTGCGGTCGGGACTGTCGTTGAAGCGGCGGATCTCTTCTACAATACTCCGGCGCGACGCAAATTCCTCAAGACCGAAACGACCGAAGCGAGACACATCTCTCGCCTTGCTACCGCCCTGGCTATTGGGCGGCCCGAGGTGGGTTTCTCTCTCAAAAT
>DAOVOW010000096.1 GCA_030629485.1 bacterium | reverse complement strand
CGATACCTTTTTTGATCGGCGCAACGCCTATCAGTTTTCCGTCAACTGTGCCGGAGTACCAGGTGATGCCATTATCTCGGCCAACGGCGCTGAGGAAAACCGTAGTTGGGACGGCGTTTTCTCTGCGGCAGCCCAAGTTGACTCTTTGGGCTACGCAGTAGAAATGGCGATCCCCTGGTCAACCTTACGGTTCGACAAAAACGCCACAATATGGGGGGTTAATCTTGAACGGAGAATTCCCCGCAATGAGGAAGAGGGTTACTTTGCGCCGGTCGGGCAGGATGAAGCATTTACGGTATCCAATTTCGCCCGCCTGGAAAACGTACATCCCAAACGGCCTTCTCTTGGTATTGAGTTCTTCCCGCGCAGCTTCTACCGCACTGAGAAAAGTTATGGTGAACGCTCCAGTAAGTTCCAACCCGCCGCCGATTTCAACTGGGCAATTACGCCTGAGATACGATTGCAGTCGACTTTCAATCCTGACTTCTCGCAGGTAGAGGCCGATCCATATGCCGTAAACCTCTCTAAGTATGCACTTTACTTCGGTGAAAAGCGCCCCTTTTTCGTCGAGGGACAGGAGTATTTTGAACCTTCGGGGAGCGTGATGGCCGGCCAGTTTGAGCTGTTCTACTCGCGGCAGGTGGGGAGGAAACTCCCTGACGGATCAGAGGTGCCCTTTGAGACCGGTGCTCGAATCATTGGAAAGACGGGAAAGATCGAATTCGGCAGTCTCGTCTGTAAAACCGGCAAACAGGCGTACGAGGGATGGGTCGGCCCGGCGGAGGAGCCTTCGGCGATCTACACGGTTGATCGGTTGAACTACCAGCCTTTCACGCATACGACGGTTGGAATGCTGTACGCCGGGAAGTATTCGAACGACTTCAGAAACGATGTAATCTCTATAGATGGATCTACAAGCACGAGCACATTTGAATTCACTTATCAGCTTGCCAACAGCTACTACGATGGTGTATCCGATTGGGCGTTTAACTCCTATCTGGGTTGGCATGGACTGAGAAATTTCTCTCTCCGGGCCGGCGCTCAGACAATTGGCGATGAGTTTGATGTTTCCGAGATAGGGTTTGTTCCGTGGAATGGGTATAGGGGCTATTACGTTTCTATGGGGCCTGTCATATACCCAAAATCCGGACCGATCAAGTACGGTGCAGCACGAGTCTATGCGGATTTTTCACGCGATTTCCAGGAGGAGCACTACTCTCAAGGCTACGATTTTTCACTTTCTGCGTCGCTTCGCAATGGCTGGGGCTTAACTCTTAGTCGGGGAATAGGTCGCGAATACGAGTTGGATGAACGGTATAATCCCAAGTCTTTCTCTGCTCATGTGCACACGGATATGTCCCGCCGTTTTCGCGCAACGAGTTCCTACTACACAGGCTATAGGTATAATTACCGCCGGGGTTACTTTGCGCGCAACGAATCCGTCAGTTTATATACGTCACTGCGAGTGTCCAAGAAGTTTTCCGTCTCTTTGAGCGGCAACACCTGGATCGAATACAAGCCTGACGGCAGTATCGAGGAAACTACTTACCGTCTCCGTCCAACTGTGTTCTTTAGCCCCATGAAAGGAATGAGCTTTAACTTGTACGAAGAGACCCCAATTGTGGACGGTGAAGGGGTGTTGTCAATTCGCATCGGGCTTTCTTTTAAGTACAACTTCTTGCCCAAAAGCTGGATTTATATCGCCTACAACGACTATCAGTGGCGGCGCAGTGAGGACGGCGTGTTCGATCCTCAGCAGAGGGTGTTTGCGGTGAAGGTCAAGCACCTGATTGCCTGGTAAAGCTGACCGCGCTGCATAAAAAATGTTCTGACGAAAACCGATGCGCCTTCTTTTCTGCTGACACACGCACAATAGAAAGGCAGGTCTGTCCCTGCTATCTCTGGTCGCCTACGGCGTGAAATCGTAGCTCAACAGTTCCCAACTTCTTGACACTTCCGGTGGGTTCATCATGGGGGCGGTAAGGTGCAAATCAAACCATATTATACCGACCCCAGGCACCAGCCAGATATGGCTGTCTTCGCTCTCCTCGAGACTTGTCCAGCGACACTTGAGCCAGTAAGTTTCATTGAAAACCAAGTCAATGATGCGCTCAATGGTTTCACCTTAAAGCGCCGGGGCGGTGAATAAGTATGAACCCGTTTGCATCTCGGGGGCGCCAGCCTGCCGCAATAATCAGCTATCTGCGCATCATACAACAACATACCGAACGATCCCGGCAAGGCACGGAGCTTGCAACGGGTTAAACCATGGAATGCTTCTTTGGCTCCTACGAGTTGCCCTCTGACAGCCGGCAGGACAAAAGTGCGGTGGTGACGTTTACCATCCCGCAGGTCGGTATAACTTTCAAGGCACCCTTTAATGGCGCCTCCAGTGACCACAACGATTTCGCTTCTCTGTTGGCCCTTCTGGAGTTCATTGACAGTAACCAGAAGTATTTTTCAAACCATACTTACCAGATCTACGGCAATAATCACCACGTCGTAAACGCCGTCAACAAAATCGAACATCCCCCGGACGAATACGTCCACCTGCTGCACAAAGCCCTCAACTATCGCGAGCGTTACCGCTTTTCACTGGAGTGGATCGCGGCCCGGGACAACCCGGTCTACGACCAGCTTTTTGATTGACGCCTGGACGGCGGGAGTGGTATAATCGTGTATGATCACTCCCCGGACGCTCAAGACGGAAATATCAGCCGGGAAGTTTCACCTCGCCTACTACTTCTTTGGCGCCGATGATTATCGCATGGTCGAGGCGGAGAAGTATCTGGTGCGGAGCTTTCTGCCTGACTTACAGCGCCAGATCAATAGTTGCAAGTTAGACGGGCGCAGAACTTCCTGCGCCGATCTGATAGCCGAGCTCTCCAACCTGCCCATGTTGGGTGACAAGCAGGTGGTGATCGTTTCGAGCTTCCAGAGCTACAAACCGACCGAAATCGACGCCGTACTCAAACTCCTGACCCCGCCCGACCCCAACCGAACAGTGATTTTCAGCACCCCCGCGGCCAAAGCACCCAAACGAACCTCGGCCTTCCTCAAGAAAATGGGCCAGGCTGTCCAGGTGGTCGAATTCAAGAAGCTGGCCCAGGCCGATATCCAGAAACAGATCAAGAAGCGCCTGCTGGCCGAAGAGATCGGGATCGAACCGGAGGCTCTGACGCTGCTTTCCGAGTTGGTGGCCGGTAATCTTGGACCGATGGAGTCGGAGATCAACAAGCTAATCAACTACCGTCAAGCCGGTGAGACAGTAACGGTCGACGATATCGGCGCCGTTTGTTCGGACTATGCTACGTACAACATCTTTGCCCTGGCCGACGAGATCGTCGCCGGGCGCACCCGGACAGTGCTCAAGATGATTGACCGGTTACTCGCCGACGGCAACACGCCGGTCGCCATTGCTTCACTCCTGCAACAACACTTCATAAGCCTCTACCTGGTCAAGAACTCACGAAAACCGCTGGGACGACGAGATTTCCTGATCGGCAAGTTCCGGGGGCAGGCCGCGCAATATGACAACGCCCAGTTGGAAAAGATCATTGTCGAAATAGCGGCCACCGACGCCGAATTCAGACAGCAGGCCCTGAAGCCGGCGGCGGCCTTGCAGATGCTGGCTCTGAAAATGATTAGCGACAACGCGTAGATGGACGAAACTTCTCGGGAAGAAAGGGCTGCGCCGCCGGTAGACAAGAGTGTGGACAATGGAGCCGAGCGGAAGCTGATTGAGGCAGCACAGGACGGCGACCAGCACGCCTTTGGTCAGTTGATCCGCCGCCACCAGAAGCGACTGTTTCGATTTGTCTATGGACTGTTGGGTTCATTTGATGCGACTGAGGATATCGTGCAAGAAGCCTTCGTAAAAGCATACTCCGCCATCGACCGTTTCGATTTGCAGTACACCTTCTACCCCTGGCTGGCGACAATTGCTCGGAATATGGCTTTCAACTACCGGGAACGCGAACAACGCAAAGAATCGTTGGATCAGCTTCGGGAGTCGGGCTTCGATCCTCAGACAACCCAATTGGGGCCGTTCGAGAAACTCTTGAACGATGAGGCGCAAGCGCGGTTCTACCAAGCAGTTAAGGCGCTGCCCGTCAAGTACCGAGAAGTGTTCGTACTGAGACACTTCGAGGACCAGAGCTACACGGAAATAGCCTCCAATCTCAAGATACCGCCCGGAACCGTTGATTCACGATTGTACCGAGCGCGGCAACTGCTGTTGGAGAGTCTTAAGGATTTGTTATGAACGGTGCATGTCAACAGAAGAACGACGGGTGATCGAAATGGACCACGGTTACTTTCAGGACAAACTCTCGGCCTACCATGATCGCAGCCTCACACCGGAGGAGATGCGGATGGTCGAGGAGCATGTGGCCGCCTGTGCGGCGTGTCGAGAGCGGCTTGAAATGCTGGCGAAGTTAGACCGGCTCATAGATGAGAAAGCTGATCTGGCTGAGAGCGACTACTGGGAGACAGCCGCGCAGAAGATAGAACAACGGTTAGGGTTCAAGGAAGAATCGAAAGTGATCGACGTTCGCCGCAATTGGACCGGCCTGGGCTGGAAACTGGCCGCGGCAGCCGCATCGGTGGCGGCGCTGACCTTTATAGCCCTGCACGAGGGAGACATTCTCGATTCGGCCGACCAGAGAATGCAGGAATCACCTACTGTCTCGGCTCCGGTGGCCCGAGACATGCCTGTGACGCACAAGACTGACACATCGGACCAGCGTGTATATGAACAGGACGCTTTGATGCCAGAGGACAAGGAAGTCCGGACCGCGCCTGTCGTGCCCACCCCTGCCCTTGTAACTGAAGAACCAGCAGGTGCGATGGATGCTCAGGCCCAGCCTGAGACGGTGGATGAACTGCTGGAACAGGTCGCGGGCACGGTTACTAACGCCTCAGGTGAGATTTTCATCCGTGGCGGACGTGCGGGCGAGGTCGATTATATCGTCGATGGCGTGCCCACCAAAGATACTGCTGAGGTGATCGTCGACGTTGGCAAGACTCCTTTAGTCAGGGTACCCAGCGACATAGGTAAGACTATCTCAGTTGGGGCAGAGCGAGATGTGATTGACAAGTTCGAGGTTTCCAACCAGATATCTGTTACTCACGAATCACTTGAGACCACCGACGATGCGCGCTCTCTTGACCATTGGCGGATGGTGCGAGATTCGTTGCAGCCTCAGATCAGCACCCAACTTCGCAAAAAACAACATTCAGTCGAGAAGTCAACGTGGCGCGCCGCACAACCGGCCGAAACTCCGCCTTCACCGGCGCCACCCGACAGCACATCGACCCAGCCGACTCATTTGGAGCGTTATCTGGAGGCCTGCTACCAGATAGCTCTGCAAACTGAAGACGAATCCGAGTACGACGACGCCGTGGCTGTCTTGACCGAATACACCGAACGCGAGGATTCATCTTCGCAGAAACTGGCCCACCACTATCTCAAGTTACTCGAAGATTTTCACAAGTAGCCAGCTGGCATTCACGAAAATGGCTGAACTTTTGACTCGACCCAACGTACAGTTTAGCCAGAGAAAGGCTTACACAGTCCACAGGAGCTGTCGCTATGGATAAGAAATTGTATCGCTCGGATACCAACAAAGTTATCTCGGGAGTTTGCGGCGGATTAGGCGATTATTTCGATATCGATCCGGTCCTCGTGCGGGTTATCGCCGTGATTTTGGCCCTGGCTCACCAAGTGACGATTGTAGCTTACATTTTCGCCTGGATGTTCGTACCCAAGAGGGAAAGTCTGGTGGAAACATCGGCACCGGTGGAGTCAACAGAACCGGCGGCCCCAAGGCAATACGATTCATCGTGGCGCAAATACCTTCCGGGGCTGGTTCTGATTGGCTTGGGAGCGATATTGTTAATCCGTGAAAACTTTTACTGGTTTGACTGGTCGGAGTTCTGGCCGGTGATGTTGATACTGGCCGGTTTGGGCCTCATGTTCTGCCGAGGCAAACGGCGGCGCGAACGTGATGCGGCTAAGAACGCCACCGGTCAAGGGCTGAACACTCCCAACGGAGGAACACTGTCATGACTCCGGCGCGGTTTCGATGGGGGGTTCTTCTGGTTACTATCGGCCTGCTGCTGTTATTCCGGAATATGGGCATTTTCAATGACGACATTTGGATCGCTTTAGCGGTGTACTCACCACTGGTCCTGATAGCCATCGGCATAGAGAAAATCTTTACTCGAACCAGAGTACAAGTTATATCCTACCTGACATCGGGCTTCTTGCTGATCGGCGGTCTTGCCATCGCCTTTTATGCAGGATCCGGTCATGAGGGCGGATTCTTCACCGAAACCAGCCACACGATCGAGTTCGATCCAAAGGTCCGGTCTCTTTTGGCCGAACTGAACCTTAACGAGACCAATCTCACCATCCGTGACAGCGGTGACGATCTGGTCTACGGTGAGTTTGCTCGCTTCACGCGCAAACCGAAAATCAGTTACCGAACAGAAAAAGGCGTAGCCGAAATCGCGTTCAACAGTCGACGAATGTCGTATCTCGGCGGCGTTATCAAGATCGATACAGATGACGACCGGGACTGGTGGGTACAGTTCCACGAGGGCACCCCGCTTGACCTTAAGCTGTCCGGCCACGATAACGATATCCATCTGAATATGTCGACCACGCCGTTGCGCCTGCTGAAACTGGACACCGATGACGCTGTCATCTACCTCAAGATCGGTGAACTGGAACCGATGGTGCGGGTGATTGTCGGCGGCGAGGACTCACGCTTCAAGCTGCGGGTGCCACAGTCGGTCGGGCTGCGCGTTCACGGCGCCGACTACCGATCCTACCTGAAACGCCTGGGTCTGGTGGGAGATAACGATGTCTTTGAGACCGAAGGATATGATACGATGCCGACTCGCGTCGAGGTGGACCTCGACGACCGCTTGTCATCGTTTTCGATAGATTACTTCTGAGCCTGCAAGGGCATAGCACGCTCCAACACGGGGACACATCGGTGTCCCCTTTTTTATATGGGCGAGACCGAGGCTGTTCCTCGTGCTTCGCGCACCGACGAAT
>DAOVOW010000195.1 GCA_030629485.1 bacterium | reverse complement strand
TCACGGGCAATTATGGCTTTAAAATGCGGCCCAAAAAACGCTGGAATTTCCCGGCTGAGTTTGGTAATATGATATTCTGGAAAGTTTGGGAGCATCGCCAGGCAGCGTGTTTTGCGAATCCCGGTCAAAATGTCATATTTAGTAAAGGAGGAGGTCAATGACCAAGAAGATAGTGATCAACCTGACCCTGCTTGTAATGGTGCTGTTGATAGCACCTGCTCAGGCGGACTTCTACGGTATGTCCGATTTCGACGTGCATTACACAGAAGATACTAATGTATCTCCACCACAGTATTGGCTCGAAGGCTTCACATTCGTCGATCACAACATTCCGCTCGAGGATCTTGTCCTGGGCGAGAGTACCGGTGTGGTCAACGTGACCGGAGCTGGCGAGATAACATCCATCGACGACTTCGATCTCAATAGTTACGCACCCCGTAATGGTGCGACCCCATCGGAGTTTCAGACAAGGAACTTCGGTGGCTCGCCGACCTGGCAGGATACGAATGGAGATGGTTATGATTTCTTTATTTTTGAGGTAGGCCGCAATGACGAATTTGCCGTTCAGGCCATCCTGCCGGGCGGAGTATTCGGGCAGAAAGTCGTCGTTCCCAAAGCTCGTTGGGAACCCAGTATTGCCGGTGAAGACGACATAGCGCTGAGAGGCAGCTCAGGACCCAACAATAACCAGCAGATTGGCGGTATCGCGTTTAAGGTCACTGATCTGCTGGATGTAGACGGCAATCCTCTGACCAACGAATCGATCATCGAGGGTCTCCAGTTCACGAGTCCCGGCATGGACCCTTCTTGCGTTTGTGCCGTAGTTGGATCTCCATCTGCGTTCAACCCGAGTCCTGCCAACAATACAGTCATAGGTGATTCGCGTCCTGTGCTTACGTGGTCATCCGGTGCCGGTATGGCTGCTCAGAAGGTTTATTTCAGCGAAAGTCTTGCAGATGTAGAAAGTATGGCAGCTTCAGCGCTGGTTGAAGAGACTGCCCAGACCGTATCGGTTGTCTGGGGACTCGGCACTGCCTATCCGGATGGTCTGCCCTCAGGGACATACTACTGGCGGATTGTGACCGTCGATGCTGATCATCTCGAGCATGCCGGACAGGTCTGGAGCTTTGCAATCTTGCCCGGCTCCGCCCATAATCCGATACCGGTTGATGGAGGCATATTTGTCGGTCCTGACATGAATCTAAGCTGGAGTGCGGGCCTGGACGCTACAATACACTATGTATACTTCGGCACGGACCGTGAAGCTGTGGCGAGCGGAACCGGTGCTACGACCGCTGCCCAAACAACCTTTGATCCGGGGACACTGCAGAATGATACCATCTACTACTGGCGGGTGGATGAGTTTGATGGGACCCAAACGATATCCGGTGATATCTGGAGCTTTACCACCGTCCCAACCGGCCCCGGAGGCCTAAGAGCCGAGTACTTCTCTGACGTCACTGACCTGATCGGCATTCCAAAGGTGGTTCGAGTGGACCCACAGATCGATTTCAACTGGAACCAGGACCTACCTGCCCCAGCTGTCAACCGTGGAATGTTCTCGGTTAGATGGAGAGGTGAGATCGAGATACCAGTCACTGACACCTATACGTTCACCACCCGCAGTAACGATGGTTCCCGCATCTATGTGAACGGTCAGCTCGTAGTGGATGACTGGGGCACGCATACGGCAAGAGATACCGCCGGGACGCTGGATCTTGAGGCAGGCAACTATCCCATTACCGTCGAATACATGCAGGACGGTGCCAACGCCAACATAATTGTATCGTGGCAGAGTTCTCTGATTTCGAAGCAGGCCATCCCGTCTGTGGCTCTGTCGCCGGTCGTCAGAGCTACGCTGGTTTCACCGGCCAATGGTGCAGTCGATGTTTCTCAGAATCCAAGGCTTAGCTGGGCAGCAGCAGCTACCGATGCCAAGCACGATTTATATGTTGGTGACGACGCCGACGCGGTGGCCCAGGCCACCACGGCTACAGGCGGTATCTACAAGGGACAGCTGGATGTAGCTACCATGGTCCTTGCGAATCTCGAAGCCGGCAAGACCTACTACTGGAGAGTTGACGAAGTTATCGCCGGTGATCCGCAAGGCCCAATAAAAGGAAATGTATGGAGCTTTACCACAGCGAAATTCCTGGTTCTTGACGATTTTGAGAACTACAATGATATTGACGAGGGTGAAGCCGAGAGCAACAGGATATATCTGACATGGTCAGACGGATACGACAGCCCGACAAACGGTTCTACGATAGGTTATCCCAGTCCGAACTTCCTGGCGGGCGAACATATCGTCGAGACCGGCTTCGTGAACGGCGGCTTACAGTCGGGCCCCATGCTCTATGACAATACCGGCACGGCGAGATTCTCCGAAGCAACTCTACCGGTAACATCGCATAGTGACTGGACTGCTGCAGGCGTTGATTCGCTGGTGCTTTGGTATCGCGGCACCGCTCCCCAGGGTAGCTTCGCATACGATGCAGATAAAGATGCCTACACTGTCGCCGCCAGCGGAACCGGGATTGCCGGGACCTCTGACGGTTTCCGCTTTGCCTACAAGATGCTGACCGGAGACGGTGAGGTCACGGTGAGGATCGATAGTCTCCAGAATACGAGTGACTGGGCCGTATCAGGCGTGATGATTCGGAATACTCTGGATTCAGGTTCGGTTTTCGCTATGTGCGGATTCAGAGCGACCGGGCAAGCCTTCCTACGGTGGAGAACCACCGCAGGCGCAGACCTTACTGGGACAGTTCAAGAACCACAGCACCCAGCTACCATCGTACTGCCCCACTGGGTCAGATTGACCCGACAGGGCAACACTCTCACGGCTGAGCACTCTTCAGACGAAGCAACCTGGGAGCCTATAGGTGATCCGGTGACCGTTATGATGAATCAGCAGGTCTATGTTGGATTGGCTGTTTCTGCCGATGTAGGAGCGGCGAATCCCGCTATGACACTGTCGGCCTTGTCCATGCCGTCTGTTACCGGTACCGTCGATTCGCCAGGGCCGTTCGAAACGTTCAGGGATGTCGGTATGCCGATAAATTCGCCCGACAATTTGTATGTGATTGTTGAAGACAGCGCAGGCGGTGCTGCTCTTTTGACCAATCCCGATAATCCCACGGCGGTACAATCGCCCGTGTGGAAGCAGTGGTCGATTGACTTGCAGGCGATTGCCGACAGAGGAGTCAATCTGCATAATATCAAGAACCTGACTATAGGCGTTGGAGACAAGACTGGCGCTTCAGTCGGCGGCACCGGTACGTTATTCATCGACGACATCGGTCTGCATGACACCGACCTCATGCCGTCGGTTAGCTCGACCGAAAGACTGTTCCTTCGCCATCTATAGTAGCTCATGTGACGTTTGAGGAGTGGTATACTGAGCATAAGCTAACGACTTATCAATTATAAATAATGTCACAAAGTACCTTGCAGTATGGGCTTGGTATAGTGTAAACTTGCTCTAAATTGTAAAATAGTATCCAGATTCTCAAATAAGGAGTGTCGTATGTTCAAACGTTTGAAAATGCTATGGTGTGCTGTCTGCTTGATGTTGTTCACAGTCGTCTGGAGCCAGGTTTCATCAGCCGGGCAAATCAGTGGAGAGCTCAAGAAATGGCACAAGGTCACGCTGACATTCAATGGACCTGAAACGAGTGAAACGGCCAAACCCAATCCGTTCCTGTACTATCGTCTCAATGTCACCTTTACTAACCAAAACAGTGGCAAGTCCTATCTTGTCCCGGGTTATTTTGCAGCCGACGGCAACGCGGCCAACACTAGCGCTGGCAGCGGCAACAAATGGCGCGTTCATTTCGCGCCCGGACAGGTCGGCACCTGGAAGTACAGTGTTTCATTCAGGAAGGGGCGGAACGTCGCAGTTAGTGATAAAAAAGCTGCCGGCGAAGGTGCGGGGTTTATGGATGGTCAGACCGGTTCTTTTGACATCGGACCTACCGACAAAACCGGCAGGGACTTTCGAGGAAAGGGCATGCTGCAATATGTCGGCAAGCATCATCTGCGTTTCACCGAAACCGGAGAGTATTTCCTAAAGTGCGGTGCGGACGCTCCCGAGAACTTCCTGGCTTACAGAGACTTCGACGGCGATTTTAAGACCGACGGCCGTAAAGACAACTTCATCAAGGATTGGGCCCCGCATATTAGAGACTTCAAGCAAAGCGATCCGACCTGGCAGCGCGGAAAAGGCAAAGGCATCATCGGGGCTGTCAACTACCTGGCATCAAAAGATATGAACGTCTTTTCTTTCCTCACTCTAAACATCGGCGGCGATGACCGAAACGTCTTCCCCTATACCACATACAACGAGCGGCTGCGAATGGATGTTTCACGGCTCGATCAGTGGGAAATAATCTTCGAACATGCAGACAAGCTCGGCATGTACCTGCACTTCAAGACGCTGGAGACTGAGAATGAACTGCTGCTGGACAAGGGCGACCTGGGCGTAGAACGAAAGCTCTACTACCGCGAGCTGATTGCACGCTTCAGCCACCACCTGGCTTTGAATTGGAATCTCGGTGAAGAGATCAACGACGCCTCCACGGAGCAGAAGGCGGCCTGGGCGAACTACTTCTGGACACACGACCCTTATCAACACCACATCGTGATTCACAACGGCGCCGACCATTACGACCTGCTCGGCAGCGCATCGAAGCTGACCGGTTTCTCTCTGCAAACCAACAAGCCCGATTTTAGACGGGTCCACAAACAGACCAAAAACTACATCGACCGGTCCGCAGCCGCCGGTAAACCCTGGGTCGTCGCCTGCGACGAGCCAGGCGACGCCAGCCACGGGCTGATCACCGACGCCGAAGATCCCACCCGTGACAACGCCCGTAAAAACGGCCTGTGGGGAAACATCATGGCCGGCGGCGCAGGCATCGAATGGT